>JBCAXI010000183.1:0-5963 GCA_038534175.1 Planctomycetota bacterium
AACAGATCGGTTGGCGCCGACACGGGCGATCGCACCTCCACCCGAAGATCGGCCGCCCGCAGCGCCTCGATCAGCCGATCCTCTCGCACCCCACCGCCCGAGAGCACGAGAATCGAGCCATCCCCCGGCGTGAGCGTGACCGAGGCCGAGCGGTTGTTTGACGTCATGCGATCCGTTGTCGGGTCGTCGGCCTCGAACACCGCCTCGAGCCGGTGCACGCGGCCCGCGGGCAGCTCCACCGGCAGCAGCACCGTCGTCACGCCGCCGCGCAACGAGACCGCTCGAGACAAGGCACCCTCCGGCGAGGCGAGTTCCATCGGCTCTCCATCGCGCAACAAGCGCAGCCGCCCCTCGGTCGGCCCCGTCGAACGCAACACCACGCGCGCCGTCACGCGCGCGCCGCTCGGCGCGCGCGGCGGAACGTCCAGCGATTCGACCGCCACCTCACGCTCGACCCGGTAGCGAATCGGCGCGACGTCCACCCGAACACCCGCGCCCAGAGCGCCACCGGCCGCGACCGACTCGCCCGAACGCACCGCGTCTCCCGAAGTCTCCACACCATCACTCACGACCAGCACGCGAGTCGCTGCATCAGCGGGGGCCAGCGCGGCGGCAAGAAGGACGCCCGAGGCCAGATCCGTGCCCACGCCAACATCCAGGTCCAACGCCGCCTGATCGAGCCGACCCCGCGTCGGCAGCACGCTCGCGAGCGAGCGCTCGCCCGCGACCACAAGCCCGACGCGATCGTCGGGCCCCCGCGCCTCGGCCAGGCGATCGAGCAATGCCGCGACCCGATCGAGCGCCTCGACCGTCTCCACTTCGCCGGTCTCGTCATCGATCCGCCGCTGGGGCCCGAACGACCGAACGCTCTCGCTCACATCGGCGACCACAACCACCGCGATGCGACGCGTCTCGCCCACCCACGTCGCGCCCGCGAGCAGGCCCGCCAGCATCGTCGCGAGCAGCGCCCGAAGGCCCAACGCCGACAGCCGACGAGCGCGCCCCATCGAGCCGAATCGCCACCAGCCCACCGCCAGCAGCGGCGCCACCACGACGCTCGCCAGGAGCCAAACAGGCTGCTCGAATACCACGCGGCCCAACGTCGCTCACTCCTTGCCGGAGGGCGACGGACGCGGCGCGTCCGCGGCGTCCGCCGGCGCTGATGACGGGCCCTCCGAAGCGCCCGTCCGCCCGTCCAGTCGCTCGCCGTACCGATCAAACACGCGCTTGACCACATCTCGATACCGCGCGGGCGGCGGCTGGGCCTCGAGCGCCTCGCGAGCCCGGTCCAGCACGCGACGAGACGACGCCGACGAAGCGCCCGACGCCTCTCCGACCGCGTCGGTGTCGGGCGGCGCGAGCCACTCAGCAACGGTGGTCGGCGTGTCATCCGGCGACATCGGTTCCTCGCCGCGGGCGTCGACCACGTCGGTCTCGAACGCCCGCTCGTCACCCGCGTCCCACGGCGCGGTCGATTCGTCTCGATTTTCGTCGCCCGCCGCGCCACCGCCCAACCGCGGGTCCCGTGTTCGTCCCGTCCCCGGGTCGCCGCCATCGTTCGGCTCGCCGCGCATGCGTTCGGTTTCGCCGGGTTGCGGCTCGCCGGACATCTCCCTCGCCGTCTCACGCAACCGACGCGCGTCACGCTCGTTCGCATCCCGCTCATCGATCGCGCGACGCACACGCTCGATCGCATCATCTGCCGAGCCCTCGCGCGAGCCTTGCTCGCGTTCGCCCCCCGAAGGATCGGTGGAAGACGCATCGCGCGACGGCGGCTCTCTCTCCTCCGTCGCCTCGGTCGGCGAGCTTGCGTCCGGCGCCCCGGGGCGCTCGCCCTCGCGCGGGGCCCCGGGCTCGGCCTCGCCCGCGTCGGACGACTCGGGAGCGCTCGACTCAGACTGACGCGCACCAGACTCTGATTGACCCGATTCCGATCCACTCGGTTCGTTCTCGCCAGACGAGCTGGAAGACTGCTCCTCGGACCGGGGCCGTGAACTCTCTTCGCTTTGCTCGGGCGACGAACGCTTGTCATCCGCCGCGGACTCCCGTTCAGTCGCGTCCTGTTCTGCCGGTGAAGCGCCCTCTCGCGGGCGACCATCGGGATCCTGGCCTTGCCGCTCCTGCGCCTGATCGGCGCCGTTGCCCCTCTGCCCCTCGCGATCGCCCGACGAGTCTTGCTGCGAATCGCGCCGCGTCGGCTCCTCACCAGATCCATCGCTCGGAGCCTGCTCGCGCTCAGCATTTCGATCACCCGACGCCGACTGATCCTGCGTTTCTTCACGCTGCGGTGAAGTCTCGGGCTGTGGCGACGTCTCGGATGATCCGTCCGCTGGTGATCGATCCGGCTCGCCCTGCGACGGAGGCGTCGGCGGCACACGCTCTTCGGGCGACTGCTCACCCGGCGTTGTCTGCCTCGGCGCTGTCTCACTCGTGCTCGGCTCACGCGGCTCGGCGGGCGCCGCGGGATCGATCTCGTCGGCTGTCGCGTCCAACGCGTCGCGCCACGCATCCGTCGACGGCTCATCCGACGCCAACTCGTCCGAAGACGCCCCCTCTTCGACCGACTCCGTTTCCGCCGACGCCTCGGCCAACGAACGCAGATCCTCGGCGATCCGCTCGCGCTCGTCCGGAGACAGCGTGTCCGCCCGCTGCCGCAAGCGGTCGAGCGCTTCGAGCGCCGCGTCGGGACGCTCACGCGCCAGTTCCTCCCACACCTCTCGCACCGCTTCGGTATCGGGAGCGTCGTCGGATCGCAGCCGCTCGGCCAGCGATCGGGCTTCCTCCCTCGCGGCCTCGGCGTCGTCCTCGAGCACGTCGGCCTGCGCTTCCAGCTTCGACGCGGCGCCCGCCAACGCCTCCTCCGGCTCACGACCCGCGGCGAGCTCGTCCTCAATCGCCGCGGCCGCCTCAAAGGCCGCCTCACGCGCCGACTCACTCGTCCAACCCGAATCACGCAGTCGCTCGGGAACCGCCTGGGCTCTCGCCGCGACCTCCGGGGCGACGTCCGGCGCCAGTGGCGTGCCCGCCAGATCCCGTCGCGGCGCCAACACCGCGAGCAGCACGCCCGCGGACGACACCGCCACCGCGGCCCACGTCCATCCGTCCGCGCGCGGTCCCGGAGCCGAGCGAGCCCGCACGCCTTCCGCCGCCCGCTCGGCGTCACGCCGAGCAAGACTCGCGAACGCTCCGCGCGTTCGCTCGAGCTCAAGCCCGTTTCGGAGTCGGTCCCGCGTGCGTTCGACGCGATCGATCACGCCCGCCGCTTCAAACGACGACACCCGCCCGCGCCAACCAAAGAAAGAGCCCGCAGCAACCGCGACCGCCAGCAGCCCGCCGCCGACAACCCACAACGAGAATTCGAGCCAACCCAGACGCTCGGCGCCCACCAACAGGAAGAACGCCACTCCCGCGACGAGCAACGACCGAGAAAGGGCTCCGGCGGTCTTGGCGAGCCAGAGCCGCCTGGCCGCCGATCGGACCACGCGTCGAACTCGAATCAGCTTGCCCACGTCAGCGCCACCCATACCGCATCGTACGAATCAGAACGCCCCCGCGTTTCATAACAACCCAATCCCGCGCCCGCCGAGACCAACGCGATACCCTCGCCCCATGGTCATTCACGAGCTCCTTTCCCTCTTGGTCGCGGGCGAGACGCTCTCCGAGCCCCAGTCTGAGTCGCTGTTCGAGTCGCTGCTCGGGGGGGCCCTCGATCCCGCTCAGATCGGCGCCGCGCTCGCGCTCATCCAGTCCAGAGGCGTCACGGTCGACGAGCTCACCGGCGCCGCCCGCGTCATGCGCCGACATGTCACGCCGGTACAGGCGCCCGCGGGCCTGGCCATCGTCGACACCTGCGGCACCGGCGGAGCTCCCAAGACATTCAACATCTCCACCGCCGCGGCCATCATCGCCGCCGCCGCCGGTCGCCAGCCCGACGTCGCCCAACCCATCGCTGTCGCCAAGCACGGCAATCGAAGCCGCACCGGACGGGGATCGGCCGAGATCCTCCAGTCGCTGGGCATCCACATCGACGCGACGCCCGAGACGCAGGCTCGATGCCTCGCCGAGACCGGCGTGTGCTTCTGCTTCGCGATCCACCACCACCCCGCGATGCGACACGCCGCCGGCCCGCGCAAGGCGCTCGGCGTGCCCACAGCGTTCAACCTGCTCGGCCCGCTCACCAACCCCGCCCGCGCCACCCGCCAGCTCATCGGCGTCTACGACGCGAGCCGGCTCCGCGTCGTAGCAGAAACGCTCGCAAGACTCGGTGCCGAGCACGCATGGGTGGCCCGAGGGGACGATGGCCTCGACGAGCTCACCACCACGACCACAAGCCGCGTCGCGGAAGTGCGCGACGGCGCCGTCACCGAGCAGACAATCGATCCAGAATCGCTCGGCATCCAACCCGCCGAGCTCCACGACCTCCGAGCCGACGACCTCGACCACGCCAAGCGAATAATCCACGGCGTCCTTCGTGGAGAGGCGAGCGCAGCGCTCGAGATCGCGCTGCTCAATGCCGCGGCCGCCCTCCATGTGGGCGGCGCCGCAGCCGATCTCGCTGAGGGCCTGGCGCGCGCCAGAGCCGCGGCCCAGTCCGGCGCCGCGGCGAAGCTGCTCGAGTCGCTCGCCCGTGTCTCGCACGCGGGCTAGTTGTCGTGGTAGATGATGTCCTGAGCGAGCATGGGAAAGGACGAGCAGTCGTCCGCCGCGACCACGCCGAGCGTGGCGCTGTCGCCGCTCGTCAGCACAAACCGTGACTGATCGGACGCCCGCGCCGAGGGCTCGATCCAGAGCAGCAGATCCACGTCATCCTGCTCGGCAACAAACGCGCGAAGATCGGCCGCGAGATCGTCGCTGTCGAGCGCCCGCATGCCCCGCACGCTCTTGGCCTCGGCCAGCGTGACAATCGTGGACGGCTCGCGAAGTCCATCGAGCACCGTGGCCCCCGCCAGCTCCAACGAGGTCGACACGCAGTCGGCCATGCCGTCCTCGCCCTCCACCGCCGCCAGCCCATCCGCCAACAGCAACACTCGCCGACCGAACAGATCCACCGAGGGCGTCTGGGGTGGCGAGAGCTGGACGCTCGCCGCCGCCTCGGCCTGCACCTGGTAGAACGCCTCGCGCATCTGCGAGGCGAACGTGTCGATCGCTTCCTGGCTGAAGTCCCCGGCCTGCTGCACGCGGATCGTCAGATCATCGACCAGCTCGGACACGTCGACCTCCTGGATCGACGCCGCATCGCCGATCGACGCGAAGCGCTCGCGTACGCCCGAGTCGCCTTTCGTGATCTCGACTCCGTTCTCTTCGGACGTGATGGTTCGCTCCATCTTGCGATCGGACTGACTCGCGCGGTAGACCACGCCGCCGGTGAGAAGGAGCGCGCCGCCAATAAACGCGAACACGGACATCGCCACGCCCGCGTTCATGCCGTGCTTGCCCTTACGGGAAGCACGGCGCCCCGAAGCCTGGCCCATCCGCTCGCGGGCGCGCTGCCGCGCCGCCGCGGCCCGTCCGCGGGCTGAGGCGAGCTGCTCGCTCGCCTTGGCGCGGGGCACGTCCGCCAATCGCGGCTTCTCGCGCTGCGGCGCTGGCGTGCGCACAGCCGGCGTCGCCGCGGGCGCGGGGATCGGCGGGGCCGCCGCGTCATCCACCACGTATCGCCCGGTCCACCAGTTCGCGACCCGCACCTTCGGGCGTCCACCTGGCGACGCCGAGCCGGAGGGCATCGCGGAGCCGCCCGCCGGAGACTTGGGCAAGTCCGTCGGATCGCGCGCGGGCACGATCGGGGGGGCGACGGGCATCGGGTCCTCGATCGGCTCGGGAGGATCCTCGGGCGCCTCGCCTCGCATGCTTGGCAGCGCCGCGGGCTTCACCGCGAAGGGATCATGCGCGCCCACCACCACCTGTAGATCCGCCAGCATCTCCGCCGCCGAGCGATACCGCTTGTCGTAGTCCGTCATCGCACG
>JBCAXI010000184.1:0-5929 GCA_038534175.1 Planctomycetota bacterium
CCGTGGTCACCACGTTCGGCGAGGCGGGCGAGGGCTCCATCACCGACGAGCCGGGGCTGAACTTCAAGTGGCCCTACCCAATCCAGAGCGTGACCAAGTACGACACGCGTGTGCGGTTCCTCGAGACGCGCATCGAGACGCAGCAGACCGCCGACGATCGCCAGATCGCGGTCCGCGCGTTCTGCCTGTGGCGCGTGAGCGATCCCGAGGCATTCTTCCGCAACTTCTCCGACGCGGGCGACGGCGCCGAGGATCAGTACGACAAGGCCGAGAGCATCATCGGCTCGAACTTCCGCGCCGCCCTCGCGGAGACCTCCAGCTACACGATCGATGACCTCTTCACGCCCGATGCGAGCGCCTCCCAGCTGCCCGAGCTCGAGTCGCGCATCCTCGCGGCCCTCACCGGCGGCGGGCTCGAGACCGGCGCGGGCGCCTCGGAGGTCGGCACGCTCGCCGATGCGGGCATCGAGGTCGTCGACCTGGGCATCAACAACATCCGCCTGCCCGAGCTGACGACCGGCAACGTGATCGAGCGCATGCGGGCCGGGCGCGATCGACTGGCCCAGGAGATCCGGGCCGAGGGGGCGGCCCAGGCCGACGCGATCCGCTCGAGCGCCGAGCAGACGGCCCAGACCATCCGCTCGTTCGCCCAGGCCCGGGCCGATGAGATCCGCGCACTGGGCGACGCCGAGTCGGTTCCGTTCCTCGCCGAGATGGCGGAGAACGAGCCGCTGGCGATCTTCCTCCGCGAGACCGAGTTCATCCGCACCGCGCTGGCCAAGCAGGCCACGCTCGTGCTGCCGTTCGAGACGCCCGGGCTCAACATGCTCGACCTCAACGCGGCGGGCTCGTTCCGCGGCGCTGGGGACGCGCTGCCCGGCCTCGCCGGCGAGGCCGATCGCGCCACCGCCGAGCCCGATGACGCCAACGCGCAGGGCGGGGAGTGAGCATGGCAGACCAGACGCCACATCAACCCATCTCGCCGGAGTCGTCGCGCGAGCGCCCGCGCAGCGCGTCGGTCCAGCTGCGCGGCCAGGACGACGGCGCCCCGCACGCCGCGACCATGATGGACCCGGCGAACCAGTCGCTCGCCGACGCTCTGCGCATCACCTTCCGCCTGCTGCAGGCGGGCATGTTTGTGCTCGTGGGCCTGTTCGTGCTGTCGGGCTTTCAAACGATCCGCGAGGGGCAGGCGGGCATCCGCCTGTTGTTCGGCAAGGCCGAGACGGGCGAGCTCGATCCGGGCTTCCGCTTCAGCTTCCCGTACCCGGTGGGCGAGCTGGTGAAGGTGCAGACCGGCACGGTGCAGCTCGTTGAGAACAGCGCGTTCTGGCCCGAGGGCAACGACGGGCAGCCGGCGAGCTCGGTCGATGACCTTCCGATGCGACGCGAGCTTCGTCCGGCGACCGACGGCTCGGTGCTGACCGCCGACGGCTCCATCGCGCACACGCAGTGGTCTATCCAGTACCGCCGCGGCGATCCTCGGCTCTTCGCCGAGTCCGTGCTCCCGCGTGACGAGGAGTCGATCGTGCTCGCCGCGGTGCAGCGCGGCGTGGTGCAGGCGGTGGGCACGACGATGATCGACGACCTGCTCAAGCAGGGCGGCGAGTCGCTGGCCTCACAGGTGCGCACGATCGCGCAGCAGACGCTGGACACCGCGCGTTCGGGCATCACGATCGAGAGCCTGAGCCTCGACAGCAAGACGCCGCCAAAGGTGCTCAAGGCCGACTTTGACAGCGTGCAAGCCGCGGCGAGCGAGGCGGCGACCGCCGAGCTCGAGGCCGAGACCGAGCGGGGCGACATCCTCAACCGCGTCGCGGGTCGGGGCGCCCAGCCGCTGATCGGCGCGATCCGCGAGTACGAGATCGCGCTTGCGACGGGCGACGAGGCGGGCGCGCGGGCCACGCTCACGCGGATCGACTCGATGCTCGAGGGCCGACCCGTCGAGATCGACGGCGAGACGATGGACGCGCAGGTCGCCGGCGAGGTGGCGAGCATCATCGCCAGCGCCCGCCGCGAGCGCTCGGAAAAAGTCTCGCGGACTCAGGCAAAGCTCTCGAGCTTCCGCGCCTATCGCGCTCGGTTTGAGGTGAGCCCCGCGCAGACGATCAAGCAGGTCGCGTTCGACTCGTTGGCCTCGTTCTTGGGCAAGCCCTACGTGCAGACGTTCACGGTGCCAGCTGGCACGGACACGCTGCAGCTGATGCTCAACTCCGATCCGGACATCCGCAAGGCGTTGATCACCGAGAAGCAGCTCCGCGAGGCTGAGGAGGCCGAGAGGCAGCGCGAGATTCTGCGTCGCGAGGGCGAGCACACCATCCAGCGTGGCCTGCCGGACGCGCGCGGCTAACGACACGACCCGGGCGCTTCCGTCCACGGAGACCAGCATGGCCGAGGCCCGTGCGATCCAGTCGCAGACACCGACCAACGCGGGCGCGGTCGTCGCGTGCCAGAACCTCTCGAAGGTCTTCAAGGACTTCTGGCTGCGGGACCGCGCACGAGCGGTCGACGGCGTGAGCTTTGAGATCCGCCCACGCGAGGTGTTTGGACTGCTTGGGCCCAACGGCTCGGGCAAATCGACCACGATCAAGATGATGCTGGGGCTGCTCCGCCCGACCGCGGGTCGGCTCGTCGTCTTCGGCAAGGCGCCGAGCGACGTGGGCACCAAGAAGCGCATCGGCTACCTGCCCGAGGAGAGCTATCTCTACCCCTTCCTCAACGCCCGCGAGACGCTCGACTACTACGGCAAGCTCTTCGAGCTCGACCGACGCATGCGCACTCAGCGCATCGATGAGCTCCTCGACATGGTCGGGCTCACCGCCGCGCAGTTCCGCCCGGTCAAGGAGTACTCCAAGGGCATGCAGCGGCGCATCGGCCTGGCGCAGGCGCTCATCAACGACCCCGACCTGCTCATCCTCGATGAGCCCACGACGGGACTCGACCCGATCGGCACGAGGCAGGTGAAGGACCTCATCATCGAGCTCGGGCGTCGCGGCAAGACCGTGCTGCTCTCGAGCCACCTGCTCGCAGACGTCGAGGACTGCGTGGATCGCATGGTGATCCTGTACGGCGGGCGTATCCGTGCGGAGGGCGCCAGCGACGAGCTGCTCACCGCGGGCGACCGCACCTCCATCGAGGCCGACGCGCTCGACGAGGGCACGCTCGCGGAGATCGACGAGGTCATTCGGCGCCGCACGCGGGGCGAGGCCTCGCTCCGGCGCGTGAGCAAGCCTCGTCAGTCGCTCGAGTCGCTGTTCTTGGACATCGTGGAGAAGGCCCAGTCGGAGCGCATCCAGACCAGCGGCGCCACGGCCGGGGGCGCGACCGCCGCGTTCCTCGCCGCCTCCAACACCGACGAGGGCGAGGCGCTGATCGATCGTCTGGTCGAGGCGACCCGCGAGCCCGAGGCCGCCCCGTCGCCCGCCGAGCCGGCGCCGGCGCCGGAGCCCGAGGCGGTGCTCCCCGAGATCGTGGAGATCGACGCGGCGCCCGCCACCGCCCCGCCCGCCCCCGCCCCGCCGGAGGACGTGCTGACCGCGGCGGTCGAGAAGATGGAAGCCCAGGCCGTCACCGGCGAGGCGCCACCCAGTCCCGAACCCGCTCCCGACCCCACTTCCGATCCGACCCCGCCCCAGCCGACGCCCGAGTCGGGCGATGAGGTTGATCTCTCGATGATCGACGCGCTTGTCGAGGACGACGACGCGGAGCGTGCGCCGTGAACTGGCGCCGCGTCATCGCGCGGCTGGATCGGTGGCAGCACGCCCGCGGCTTCAAGATCGCCGCGAGCGCGCTCGTGCTGCTGATCGCGGTCATCGGATTCAGCGTGTACTACCTCGCCGCGACCGGCCCCAACGCCGACGGTGCCGCGCCCGCCCAAGCCGCGCAGGTCGACGAGGCCGAAGGATCACAGGACTCCCAGCGCGTCGGGGTGGACGAGCAGGCCAGACGCACCGTCGAGGCCGTGCTGCGCGCGCAACGCAGCCCGACCGAGATCGCCTACGGCATCGGCATCGCGACGGCGATCTCGATCGTGGTGATCTGGCTCGGGCTTGGGCTGACGTACCTCGCGCTGCTGCTGCTGGCCGCGGGCGTGGCGTATCCGCTCTCGCTCTTCGGTGCCACGGCCGTGTACGCGCGCATCCTGGTGGGTGTCGTGGTGCTGACGGCCTCGTTCACGGCGCTCATGCAGGGCTTGCGTCTGGCGCTATCGGCGCCGAACCCGATCTTCGCGGTGGCGCGCAACGTGCTCGCCGAGGCGGTGCGTATGAAGATCTCGCTGGTCTTCATCGTGCTGCTCGTGTTCGGGCTCGCGGCGTTGCCGGGGCTGCTCAACGAGGACACCCCGCTGCGGTATCGCGTGCAGTCATTCTTGCAGTACGCCGCGGGCGGGTCGTTCTGGATGATCGCGCTGCTGACGCTGTTCTTCGGCGTCGCCTCGCTCACGAGCGAGCAGCGCGACAAGATCATCTGGCAGACCATCACCAAGCCCGTGGCGCCGTGGCAGTACCTGTTCGGCAAGTGGCTCGGCGTGACGCTGCTCGCGGCGGTGCTGCTGCTGGTGACGTCGTCGGGCACGTTCCTCTTCGTCGAGTACCTGCGCAGCCAGCCCGCGCGGGGCGAGCGGGTCGCGTACGTCTCGGCGAATCCGAATGTTCCCTTCACGCCTGACCGACTGATTCTTGAGACCCAGGTGTTGTCGGCCCGCAAGAGCGTCGAACCGAGCCCCCCCTTTGAGCGCGACGATCCCGACTTTCTCCGAGCGGCGTACCAGAAGATTGAGGATGAACGAAGGACGGACCCCAACTTCGCCGCCACACGCGCCGCCGAAGCCGCGGTGATTGAGGATCTCTACACGAGCTCGCTCGCGGCGTTCCGCGGCGTGTCGCCGAGTCCCGAGTTCGCGCGGGAGTTCGTCTTCGAGGGGCTGCGGAGCGCTCGCAACCGCGACCGCGTCCTGCTGCTCCGATATCAGTTGGACACCGGCGCCAACAACCCCGACGAGGTCTACAACGTCACGTTTCAGATCAATGGAACCGAGCCGTTCGTCCAGCGCTCGGGGCTCGGACACACCCACACCGTGGAGTTGTTGCCATCGAGAATCGATGAGAATGGGCGCATCACGCTGCGCGTGTTCAATGGCGCACTCTTCCGCACCAACGACGGCCGAGTCGGTTGGCAGCCGAACCCAAGCACGTTCACGCTCCCGCAGGGCGAGCTCACGATCTCCTACGCCGCGGGCAGCTACCAGGCGAACTACTTCCGAGGTGTGCTGGTTCTCTGGCTCAAGCTCGCGTTCCTGGCGATGCTCGCGATCTGGGCGTCCACGTTCCTGTCGTTCCCCGTGGCGTGCATGGTCGCGGTGGGGGCGTTCCTGACGGCCGAGTCGGCGGGCTTCCTCGCGACCGCGCTCGATCGCTTCGGGACCAACGACTTCCAGGGCAACTTCGAGCTCTGGCGGGCGCTGATCTTTTACGTGGGCTCGCCCGTGGCGTGGATCTTCCAGATCTACGCCGAGCTCAAGCCGATCACGAAGGTCGTGGACGGCCAGCTCATCTCGCCCGGCGCCGTGGCGCGGGGCATGAGCGTGCTGGCGGTCTGGTCGGTGGCGTTGTTCTTGTTGGGCGTGCTGATCTTTCGCAGGCGAGAGATGGCGTTGTACTCGGGGCACTGATACCGAGTGGTGACGCGGGTGTCGGCGAACGCCGGCGCGCCGCGGGTCGTACCCAGTTCGGAGGCGTTGGCGCATGAACCGAGACACGCAGGCCCAGCTCGTCGCAGCGATCGTGCTGGTCGCGTTCCTCGCCGGCTCGGTGTTCTTCACGACGCGCGTCGCCGCGTCGGTGGGGGCCAACAAGCTCTCGTACACCGAGCGCGCCGCCGATTCCGACCCGCCGCAGGTCGGCCTGGGCATCGCGATGGGCGCCTTCCG
>JBCAXI010000185.1:0-5857 GCA_038534175.1 Planctomycetota bacterium
CATCGACTACATCCGCATGACGGTCACGCACAGCGGCGGCCTCACCGCGATGCGCAAAATCGCGGCACTCGGTGAGATCTATCACGTCCGCACCGGCTGCCACGGTCCGACCGACATCTCGCCCGCTGGGATGGCCGCTTGCTTGCATTTCGACATGTGGGCGCCCAACTTCGGCATCCAGGAGTACATGATCCAAGCCGACGAGACGCTCGAGATCTTTGACGCCGAGTTCAAGTTCGACGACGGGTACGTCGTCTTGCCTGATCGGCCCGGCCTCGGCGTGGACTACGACGAGACCCGAGCCGAGAAGCACCCGTACGTTCGCGCCTACCTCCCGGTGAACCGCCGCGAGGACGGCTCCATGTGGCACTGGTAATCACAGAGATCGATCCATGATGTGCTCGACACGCCATACCGGACGCACACTCGCCGCGATCGCGGCATCCATCGCGTGCACGCCCATGGCGGCTGAGGCACAGGTCGCCGCGGCATGGACCGCGTTCGAGGCCAACCCCGACACCCATCCCAACATCCCCAACGTCATGCACTCGGGTTACAAAGGTGGGGGCGTCGGCTTCCCCGATGACACCGGCCGCCAGATTGTTAACGTGGCGAGCTTCGGTGCCGCGGGCGATGGCGTGGCGGACGACACCGCGGCCGTGCGCGCCGCCCTGAACTTCGCCGAACTCGCCGAGCCCAGCGCACCCGTGGGCGTCACTGTCTTCTTTCCCGCCGGCACCTACCGGCTCTCCGGTCCGCTGCTGGTCCATTCCGACCGCACGATTCTCCGCGGCGCCGACACGGACACCGCCACGCTGCTCTTCACCGAATCGCTCGAGACGTCCTACGCCGACTTCGACCTCGGCGGGGGCAACAGCGGTTGGTCGTTCAACGGCGGGCTAGTCTGGTTCACCGATGAGTCGCGCAATGACTACTTCACCGGTGTTCCCACCATCTCAGGCATCGGCGACAACTGGCAATTCGGCGGGCCCTCCGGAGACGTGACCCAGCCGGCCGTGCGTGGCGATCGCACGATCACCGTGCAGAACGCGGGCTCGTTCTCGCCGGGTGATGCCGTGATTGTCGAGATCGACAACGCACCAGATTTCTCCACGCTGCTTCATCTACTCGGCGACGGCACATGGGCGAACAACTACCCGTTCTCGATGGCCGCCGATGCCAAGATTCTGCCCGACAACCGCTCGAGCTTCCGAGCCGTGCACACGATCGAGAGCGTCTCCGGCGGCACGGTCACCCTGCGTGAGCCGCTGCGATTTGACCTCCGCTCGGTCTGGAACCCTGAGCTGCGCACGCCGCTCGACATGCGCCGCGATGTCGGCATCGCCAGCCTCACGATCCAGATGGATCGCGACTACGACTGGAATCGCGCCGACCACCACAGCTCAGAGCCCGGCTTCAACCCGCTGTGCTTCTCCAACGTCATCGACGGCTTCGCGAGCGACCTCCGGCTCGTCGATCCCGGCGGCCTCGGCGCCATCATCAACTACTCGGCGTTCGTCACGCTCTCCGAAATCGTGATGGACAGCAGCGGCCCCGATCGCGAGCGGCACCACCATGGCTTCGCCATCGCCAACACGCACCACAGCCTCGTCGACCAGTTCGAGATCAACACCCGCCCGTACCACGGCGCCTACGTCGCGAATACCTCGATGGGCAATGTCTACAGCCGCGGCGTCATGCTCGGCGGCACATTCGATTACCACCGTCTGCTTCCCTACGAGAACGTGTACACCGAGATCTCCATCACCAACGACGGCGTCGCGAGTGGCTCGTCGACTTCCGGCCCGCGAACCGGCGCTCGGGCCGCGCACTGGAACGTCGACACACGCGCGACGGGCGGCCGCATCATCAGCCAGCCGAACATCCTCCCCAAGGGCGCACTCGTCGGCGTGCGGTGCGCGACGATTCTTGAGCCGCTCAACCCCACCGCGGGCGATCCGGAGGCGCTGATCGAATCCGTCGGCCCAGACGTCGCGCCGGTCGATCCGCCCAACCTCTACCTAGCCCAGCTTGAGCTGCGGGACGCCCAGCCCATCACCACCACCGGCGGCGCAGGATTCGTCGAGTGCCCCTGCAACGATGAAGAACCCTACGACTTCGACTTCGGTGGTGCGGTGGGCGATGACCTCATCGGCCAGGATGGATGGCGCTACGGACGTGACTTCAATAACGGCAATGGCCTCCTCGTGCGCCTCGGTCTCGAGTCCCACCCCGAGGGCCCCGTGCTCGCTGCCGTGAGTGAATCGGGCCAGGACAGCGTGATCTCACGCCTCTCCGACGACTCGCACCAGTACACCCCGTTCACCTTCGACCAGACCGACGCGATAATCCGATTCGATGTCCGCGCCGGCATCTCCGGCGGCGGCAGCGGCGACGCGTTCTTGATTCTCAACAACTTCGAGGGTTTTGACGACGGTCTCCAATTCGGCATGAGCAGCAGCCGATTCCGAATTCGCGCTAACCGCTTCGGATCCGATCTCGATGTCCAGGTGAACATCCCCTCCGGCTGGCACGACCGTGGCGATTGGGCTCGCCTGGAACTTCGGATCGACTTCACCTCGGGCGCACATGGCGAGGCGTCCATGTTCTTCCAGAATCTCACCGACGCCGACCCCGGCTTCTCGTCCGTGCCCGGTCTCCAGAACATCGCGCTCAGCGACGAGGTGCGTTATCCCGAGAGCTGGGATCGCATCGAGTTCCGCATCCGCAACGACGCCGCCGCGGCCAATATCGTCGCGAACGTCGGCGCTCTCGGCACGCTCTGCCCCAGCCCGTGCTCGCCAGCCGACCTCGACGGCGATGGCGCGCACACCTTCGCCGACGCGTTGCTGTTCATCATGCTCTTCAACATGAACGATCCGATCGCGGATTGGGACAACGACGGCCTGTCGACGTTCTTTGACGCGATCGAGTACCTGAGGGACTTCGATGCGGGTTGCTGAGTTCGCCATCCTCGCCCTGACCTGCTGCGTGTCGCTTGCTACCCAAGCGGTGGCCTCGACTCTCAGCGTCGGCTCGGTGCTCGGCAGTCACATGGTGGTGCAGCGCGAGCAGCCCATCGTGATATGGGGTCAAGCGGTGCCCGGCCAGGACGTCAGCGTCTCAATGGGCGAGCTGTCGGCGTCGACGCGGGCCGACGACGCGGGCGCATGGCGGCTGAACCTCCCCGCGCAGCGCGCCGGTGGCCCGCACACGATCATGGTCTCCTCGGGCGATGAGCGGGTGCACATGCGCAACGTGCTCATCGGAGACGTGTGGCTCTGCTCGGGCCAGTCGAACATGCACTGGCGGATGGATCAGTCCGATCTGGGCGAGCAGTTCATCCAAGGCGATCTGCCCGCGTCGATCCGCGTCCTGCAGATCAAAAAAACCTGGGATCGCGAGCCCCAAGCCGAGGCCGAGACCATCGGCTGGCGGACCCTGACGCCCGAGTCGGCCGCTCGTTTCTCCGCGGTCGGATTCCACTTCGGGCGACTGATCAATGAGCAGATCGACGTGCCTATCGGCCTGATCCAATCGAGCTGGGGCGGCACGCCCGCCGAGGCGTGGACGCCGATGCCCGAGCTCGAGCGCCGGCCCGATGTCTTCGCCGATCGGCTCGCGAGCCTGCGGGCCTACGACCTCGAGCCAGAGCAGGCCGAGCAACGGATCGAAGAGGCCCAGTCTGTGCACGAGGCTTACGCCACGGCCGCGCTCGAGCGCGACCAAGGCCTGGCCGGCGAGTGGCAATCGGACGCCACGGACCAGAGCGAGTGGGAAGTCATCGAGGTCGATGGCTACCTCCCGATGCTCAACAGCTTCGATGGCGTTCTTTGGCTCCGACGCGAGGTCGTGCTGCCCGCCTCGGCCGATGGAGCCGCCGGCGAGCTTCGGCTCGGTCGCATCGATGACTACGACGAAGCGTGGGTCAACGGCGTCAAGGTCGGTTCCACGCTCGTTGACCAGGGCGACGGTCGCCGCATCGACCGTCGGTACGCCGTGCCCACCGGCGTGCTGCGCGCTGGCTCGAACACCATCGCGATGCGGCTTCTCGACGTGCGTAGCGGCGGGGGGTTCATTCCCGATGGCAAACCGTTCGAGATCGCCGCCGGCGAGACCGTGTTGGCACTCGAAGGGCTCTGGCGCGCCCGCATCGGATTCAGCGCGCAGGCGGAGCGAGAGCGTTTCCCGAGGTCTGCCCGCTACGCGGTCGAGGTTGGGCGCCCGTATCGCCGGCCCGCCGTGCTCTACAACGCCATGATCCATCCAATCCGCAATCTCGGTCTGTCTGGCGCGATCTGGTATCAGGGCGAATCGAACTCGGGACGCGAGGCCGAGTACCTCGAACTCATGAGCTCGCTCATCGTGGGCTGGCGACGCGTCTGGAGCCAAGAAGCCGACCGCTCGATCGAGTTCCCGTTCTACTTCGTGCAACTGCCCAACTACCGAGACCGCTCCGAGACCCCGCGCCACACAAGCTGGGCCGGACTGCGCGAGGCGCAGCGTCAGACACTCGATCGCGTCGCGAACACCGGCATGGCAATCACCATCGACATTGGCGATCCGGTCGATATTCACCCGACGAACAAACTGCCCGTCGCCGAGCGTCTCGCAAGACTCGCGCTGCGTGGCCACTACGGCGTGAAGCACATCGTCCCGTCTGGCCCGCTGCCGATCGAGGCGAGCAGCATCGGCGAAGGCGCCGTTCGAGTTCGCTTTGCCCACGCGCAGCAACTCACCACCCCCGACAACCAGCCGCTCCAGAGCTTCGCACTGGCGGGGCAAGATGGGGTGTTCCATTGGGCGCAGGCGACCATCGACCAGGGCGGCTCGGTCGTGCTGCGGAGCCATCAAGTGAGCCAGCCGGCCATTGTTCGTTACGCGTGGGACGACAACCCCGCGGTGAACCTGGTTAATCAGGAGGGTCTGCCGGCGTCCCCCTTCGAGTTGTCGGTCGTCGCGGCGAATCCAGCCGACGCACAGACGAAGGGGCCGACTCGATGAGCACGTCCCCGGCGAGCATCCGATTGAGTCGAGCGGTCCAGGGTCCAGGATGGACGCTTTTTCTTGTGTTTGAGAGGTCTTTCGGCTACTTTGGCGGTCGCTCGGCGTCGCCACCGTTGCCGCTGAACAAGCGAGCGTGTGCAGAGAACGAGCCAGTGTACGAGTGAGAGATCACGGGTTCGAACACGCGCGGAGGCGCGAGAGCGCAGAGAGGTTTGATCATGCTGAAACGAATCGCACTCACGGCGGCCATCGTCGGCGTTTCCACGGGACTCGCCGCGGCACAGACCGCCATGGTGGACGTCACCGCCCCGTCGACCTCGGCCATGCCGGGTGACGTCCTCACCATCACCGTCGCCGCGGATTACGACACCGCCGGTGCGCCCGGCGGCGTGTTCGGTGCCGCGGGGTTCTACGGCTTCGGCGGCAACATGACCGTCTCGGGCCCGTCCGCCGCCGACGTCACCGCGTCCGCGCCGGCCCTCAACGCCATGCTCACCTTCGGTCCCACGACCGATCTCGCCGTCGGACCCGATCTGCTCCGCGCGGGCGCGGGCCGGGGCCTCCTCGGCGGCCTTGGTGACGATCCGGCCACCATGCTGACCTTCACGCTCACGATCGATCCCGCCGCCGCCGATGGCAGCGTGACGCTCGACTTCGATGGCGCGGTTGTGTTGGTGCTCGGTGACGCATTGACCTCGTTCGCCACCGCGCCCGGTGTGAACCAGTCAACGCTCACGACCAATGCGCTCACCATCAATATCTCCAGCTCGAACGCCTGCGACTTCGCCGACATCACCGCCGACGGCGCGTGCGACGTGGTCGCCGGCGGCGAGGGCGCCATCACGCTCTC
>JBCAXI010000186.1:0-5853 GCA_038534175.1 Planctomycetota bacterium
CGGCAAACCTATTCGGCCCGCACGCACCGGTCAAGCCGAAGGCATCTCCAGACCGCCTCTCGGTGCTCAAGCAGCGCGAGCGCAGGGCGCGAGAAGGCCTAGTCGGCACAAGAGATCCATGTTGTTGTTGGTGGCTCGATCAGGCGCTGGGGACGGCCGCGCGGCGGAACTGTGCGAGCGCGTACACCGCGGCCTCTTGCTCGGACTGACCGACAACAGCTCCGGCCGGATCGCCATTGACATCCTGCCAAGCGGCGCGGAAGCAGTCAAACAACTGGATGTGCCGAATCGTCAGTGTGCATCCGCCGCGATCAAACTCGTCGCGCACCCGGTCGACGCCGGGGAACGCGCGTCCGTCGGCACCAAAGTCGCAGCCCGTGGTGTCGAGCGATGACCAACCCGTCGCGTAGAGTTCGTCCACAGCGAAGTCGAGACCCATCGGCGCACCTCCAGAGAAGACTGCGAGCGACCGAGAACCAGACGACCGCGGCGCGTGTGCCACTACGAGTGTACACACGAACGGGCCCGCACACCCGACCGCATCGAGCCGACGGCCGATCCCCTCACCAACCAAATGGCTGACACGGCTCCCCAGATCCGCAGCGCGTCACCAGCGCGGCAGCAGCACCAGCACGATGATGTCGTACATGCCGTGCACGCCCGCGGCGACCCCGAATCCTCGCCACAAGTACACCAGCGAGAAGTACACGCCCGCGATCGCGTAGAACACGAACAAGTACCAATCGACGCCGGCGACCCCGGCCGCCGCCTCGTGGTACCAGGCGAACGCGATCGCTGAAAGCGCGATCGCCACGCCACGGCCTCCTGCGCGCTGCATGCCCGCCGCGCCCGCGAGCAGCGTGGTGAACGAGGCCAACAGCACCAAGCGAAACAGGAATTCCTCATACAACCCGGCGCCCACCGAGATGGTCAGCTGGTCGAGCCATGGCAGCGAGCTGAGATCGGGCGTTGTCGGGACGCCCGCCGCTGCCACGTCTGATGCTCCGGGCGCGCGTCTCATGGACCCCACCACAGCGTTGAGCATCAAGAGCGGCAGCGTGAGCGCGACCGACTCGATGCCCATGCCCACGAGCACGCCAGGGCGCACGCGCCATCGGTCTCGCCGCCGAACGTGCATGACGAGCATGGTGAGCACGAGCGCGACCGCCGGCAGTCGCCCCCCCACGACACCGAACCCGCCGAACAGCTCGGAGAAGATGCGATGCGCCTCAACGCCACGAACCGAGCCCGGCTCGCCGAACTGTGACGCCACCACGCTGACCTCATAAAAGATGAG
The DNA here is from genome assembly GCA_038534175.1 of Planctomycetota bacterium. GTDB lineage: Bacteria > Planctomycetota > Phycisphaerae > Phycisphaerales > UBA1924 > JBCBZM01. The sequence goes on from JBCAXI010000186.1 coordinate 1,298, forward strand.
CATGGGGGCCAGGAACACGAGTGCGTGCAGCGGGCTCGCCGCCGACTCGAAGTACGAGCGCGTGTCATTGGATGATGAGCCCGCCATCGGGGGCTTCATCGGTTCATCCTGTCATGACAGTCAGAGGGCGCGCGGCTCGACCGAGGACTCGGCCTAGCTTGGCTCACGCCGTGGTCTTGGCCTTGAGCCGCGCGTTGAGGCGGCTTTTGCGACGAGCGGCCTGCCGGGCGTGGATCACACCCTTCTGCGCCGTCTTGTCGATCACAGCCGACACGGTCCGGTAGGCCGCGGTGGCCTCCTCGTTGGATCCGTGCAGGAGCGCCTCATCGAACGCCTTGAGCGCCTGACGCATGCTGCGCAGACGCCAGCGGTTCCGCGCGCGGTGGCTGACGTTCTGGCGGATGCGCTTCTTCGCGGACAACGAGTGGGCCATGGTCGCTCCGGTGCTCCAATCAGACCAGAATCGCCCGCCACGCTGGCGGCTCGGTTCTGAGCATTGATTGTTGAGCCTCGAATCGCTCAGTCAAGCCCGCGCGGGCAGCCGAACGCCGCCCAGCTCGAGACCACGCCCACGGGGGCTGGCCGGATCGACGCAAGTGGGCTATTGTTGCAGCCGCTTGCGGGCGTAGCTCAACTGGATAGAGCACCTGACTACGGATCAGGAGGTTGGGGGTTCGAATCCTCCCGCCCGTGTTTGCCGGCCTTCCGGCTCCACACCCACACGTCTGGATTTGTGACCCTTCGGGCAGGCCGAGCCGCTCGACGGGCTTGTTGGCGTCGGGGTGTTTCCCTTGTTCGGGTACGCAAACGCGGCGTCCGAACGAGCGCTTTCGAATATTCGTTGCGTAGATCGCGCGTCAAACGCGCGCGTTGGGTGGTAAGTCATCACTTACCGTGCTATTTTCGTTGGCGCTGCCGCGGCCCGAACACGACGGGATGGCCAGGCGCTCGTTTGAGGCTCTACGGATACGGGGCCTCACATCGCGATGGATGGCACAGGACAGGACGCCGGTGACGAGACGCTGGCGGCAGAGAAAGGAACACCACAATGCTTCGCAAGGCGATAACGTTGTTCGCCGCGGCGTGTGTGACGGTCACCGGCACCACCGCCCTCGCTCAGAACGATCCGCGAGCGGATCAGGACCAGATCACGCGGTACTGGTTCGACCAGACCACGCCGAAGGCGGCCCCCGCGCCGCAGCCCGCCGCGGCGCCCACCGCCGCCCCGGCCCCGCGCCGCGTCGGCTACTCCTCCACCGGCGCCTTCACCATTCATAACAATGAGGGCCGCGTGCACTCGGCGTACCCGACTGGCGAGGCCTCCGGCGGCGCCATCCACGTCGAGAAGCTCCTCCCCGCCGAGATCTCCGCCGGTGAGAACTTCGAGTACCTCATCGTCGCGACCAGCCTGATCGACGGCGAGATCCACAACGTCAACATCTGCGACCAGCTCTCCAACAACTTCCAAGTTGTCTCCGCCGAGCCCAACCCGCAGTCCACCAGCGGCAACCGCTACTGCTGGAACCTCGGCAACTTCGGCCCTCGCGAGCGCAAGGTGATCCGCATCACCGGTAGCGCCTCGGGCGGCGAGAGCCTCAACAGCTGCGCGACGGTCGACTTCGACCTCCCGCTCTGTGCCGAGTCCCGCATCACCACCCCCCAGCTGACCCTCGAGATGAACGCCCCGCAGCAGATCTGCAAGTGCGATCCGTTCCCCATCAGCTACGTGGTCTGCAACCCCGGCACCGGCGTCGCCCGCGACGTCGTCGTCAGCCAGCAGCTCCCCGCCGGCCTGACGGTCAACGGCTCCAACACCGTGACCCAGAGCTTCGCCTCCATCGGTCCGGGTGAGTGCCGCGAGTTCCAGGTTATGGCCGAGGTCGCCCAGCCGGGTGTCTTCCGTCACAACGCCCGCGCCACCAGCGGCCGTCTGACCGCCGACGCCTCCGCCGGCTCGACCACCGTCGGCCAGGCCCGCCTCGCCCTCCTGTGCAGCAGCCCCGACCGCCGCTTCATCGGCAACGACTTCTGCCACGAGTACACGATCTCGAACCCGGGTGACTGCCCCGCCAACAACGTCCAGCTCAGCGTGGGCGTGAGCGGCGCCGCGCCGATCTCCGCCTCCGATGGCGGCAACATCGGCGGCAGCAACGTCACCTGGACGTTTGCCTCCATCCCCGCCGGCGCCAGCCGCACCGTCTCCATCTGCTTCGATCCGGCCAGCCCGGGCACCATCAGCACCCGCGGCTCGGCCAGCGGCGACTGCATCGATGACCGCCCGCAGACCGAGTGCAACACCGAGATCCGCGGCATCCCGGCCGTGCTCCTCGAGGTTGTCGACGAGAACGACCCCGTCCCCGTCGGCTCGGACGAGATCTACACCATCACCACCACCAACCAGGGTTCGGCGACGGATACCAACATCCTCATCACCTGCCAGCTCGAGCCGAACGTGACCTTCGTCTCCGCCCAGGGTGCCACCAGCGCGACCCAGAGCGGCGCGACCGTCACCTTCGCTCCGCTCCCCAGCCTCGCCCCCAAGGCGCGGGCCACCTGGCAGATCCGCGTCCGCGGCGCCCAGCCGGGCGACACCCGCTTCCGCGTCCGCATGGACACGGACAACATCCAGCGCCCGGTCGAGGAGACCGAGGCCACCAACATCTACCAGTAAGCCACACCGGCTCACAGGTTGATGAAGGCGTGATCGCGGTCACGCCGACCTGATCTGACCACGACGGCCCGGCCTCTGCCGGGCCGTCGTTCTTTTTGCGCGCTCGGCGCGGCTAGTGTTCGTCGAAGATATGGCCGCACCCACACGCAACACCAAGCAGCGCGCCGCAATCGAGGGCGCGATCGTCAGCGCGGCCGGGCCGCTGAGCCCGGCCGAGGTCCACGAGGTCGCGGGCGCCCAGGTCGAGAACCTCGGCCTCGCCACCGTGTATCGCGCGATCAATCGCCTGCTCGAGGATGGCGTCATCAAGGCGGTCGAGATCCCGGGCGAGGGCCCGCGATACGAGGCGGCGGACCTCGCCCACCACCATCACTTCCACTGCGACGCCTGCGGGCGCGTATTCGATTTCGAGGGATGCCCCGGCGACCTCGCGGCCCTCGCGCCCGAGGGATTCAGCGTCCGTGCGCACGAGATCGTGCTCTACGGCCGGTGCGCCGCCTGCGGTTCATAACTGTCAGTGCGACCAGACAAACGCGTCGGCGAGCGATCGACGGACCGCGCGCGACAGCTCCTCGGGCATCGTCTCGAACCGCACCGCCACCTCAGACTGCGTCCATCCACGCCGAACGCGGACAATCTCGCCGTAGAGCGGGCCCTCGGTGAGCTCGTGCGAGATCACGACCTTCACGCCGACCTTGGCCCATCGACCTCGGATCACAAACCGCATGCCCCCACGACTCGCGTCCACGGTCCGCGCCACGTGCGGCCCCTCGAGCGAGCCGCCCGGCGCCGCGATCCACGCCCGCATCTGCCGCGCATTCTCCACGCGAGGATGCCGGCGCCGACCGTGGTCGATGTCGGCCTCAGTCGTCAGCGGCTCTGGCTCGGGCGGGTCCTGATTCAGGACGCCGAGATCATCGCCCGAAAGTCGGCGCTTGGGCCCTTCGACGGGCGTGAAGTCCTCAAGCATCTCGCGTTGTCGCACGCGGCGCCTCCCCTCGCGGTCGGCTCGGCCAACCTAATCCATCAGAGACGGTGGGTATCGGCGATAGCGCTCGGTGAATCGCGTCCCGGTCCCTTTCGCCGCGGGATCAACCGTACACGGGACGATCTGGTCCGCGCACATCGATCATGACGCCGTCTCCTTGCCCCTCCGAGCCACCAGACGCTCCGATATTCAGCCTCGAATGGAGCGCTACCGTCGCTCATGCCCACCACTCTTATCACAGGCGCCAACCGCGGCATCGGCCTCGAACTCGCCCGCTTTTACGCGGCGCGAGGAGACGACGTGATCGCGACGGCTCGGAAACCAGAAGACGCCCACGCGGCGCGGGAGCTCGGTGTCCGCGTTGAGCCGCTCGACATCGCGGACGCGTCGTCGATCGATCGCCTCGCCTCGGCCTTGGAGGGCGTCGAGATCGACCGGCTTGTCAACAACGCCGGTGTGTTTCCCGACCGCGGCGCCGGCATGAACGACATCGACGCCGAGGCCACGATGCACTGCTTCCGCGTCAACACGCTCGGGCCTGTGCTGCTGACCCGCGCGCTCCGGCCGCGTCTGGCAAAGGGCGCGCTGATCGTCAACATCTCCTCGACGATGGGCAGCATCGCACGGGCGCGGGACAACGCGTCGAGCCGCAATCTCGCGTACCACGCGAGCAAGGCCGCCCTCAACATGATGACCTCGCTGATCGCGTCGGATCTCGCCGACGACGGCGTGCGCGTCGTCGCGATGCACCCGGGCTGGGTCCGGACCGACATGGGCGGCGGCGAGGCGGACCTGGACACGCGGCAGAGTGTCACGACCATGGCCAGAGCGTGGGACAAGCTCACGCCGAAAGACGCGGGCGCCTTCCTCGACACCGACGGCGCCCCACTGCCCTGG
>JBCAXI010000187.1:0-5800 GCA_038534175.1 Planctomycetota bacterium
GACGGTCATCTGTGTGCTGGGCTCTGGGACGCCGGCGAAGATGAACGAGCAGGCTCGCTCGCCGTTGAGCTCGTTGAGGGCTTTGCGGAGTTGGTCCGGTGTCATTGAAGACTCCCGTGGTCGCGCATCAGGAATGACTCGGCGTGCTTAGTCGATGACGGCGAGGATCTCGTCCTCGGACATGATGAGGAGCTCGTCGTCGTTGAGCTTGATCTCGGTGCCGGCGTAGCTGGAGAAGACGACGCGGTCGCCCTTGGTGACGGTCAGCGGGATGCGCTCGCCGGTCTCGGTGTTGAGCTTGCCGTCGCCCACGGCCTCGATGACGCCGGTCTTGGGGCGGTCCTTGCTGGACTCGGGGAGGAAGATGCCGCTGTCGGTGCGGTCCTCGGCCTCGTCGCGGCGGACGATGATCTTGTCGTGGAGGGGGCGGACGTTGATCTTGCTCTTGGTCTTCGTGGCCATGGTGGTCTCCGTCTTTCCTTCGGAAGCCTCGGCGGCTCTTGCAATCAGCCGACGGGCGGGTTTCTAACTGGCTTGAGTTACAACACGGCGCCGGGCCATCGGCCGCTGTAGAAGCGTCGGAGGCATCGGCGGAGGACTTCCAACATGAGTTCGAGCTCACGCTGCGAGTGCGGGCGGTCGACCACGGCGAAGGCGCCGTGCTTGAGGGCGGCGGCGATCTCGCGCTGCTCGTCACGCACGGCTCGCTCTCGCTTCACCACGACCGTGGGCGGCGGGGTCTCGAGTCGGGCGAGGAGGTCGAGCAGTCGCGGGCCGGCCTCGGGCGCGGCGGCACCGCTTGCCCCCCCACTGGTCTCGGGCTCGTCTCGGCAATACAGCGGGACGCCGAGATCGACGACCGCGATGTGGACCGGCTCGGAGCGGATGGCGGTCTCGGCCTCGCGTGCGGAGCCAGCGCGAAGGCTGCGGATGCCCATGGGCTCGAGGAGGCGGGGCAGGCGTTCGACCCAGGGGTCCTGCTGCCAGCCGCCATAGGTGAGGAGGAGGTTGAGCCGCGCGTCGGCCTCGCGGCTGGCCGCGGGGTCGGAGGGGCTGGGATGGAAACGCGCACTGACCATCGCGGGAGGTATGGCAAAGGTCGTGCCTGTGGTCTTGAGGGGCGATCGGGGCTTGTGGGGCGACGTTTTGGGGTGGGGTGCTGCCCTTGAAGAATGGAAGCGGGGGTTGGGATGCCATGTTGGCAGGGGGGACGCGGCGTGGGGACTAGGGATTGGGGACTGGGGACTGGTCTTGGCTCGCGCGAGTGTCTTGGGGACCCGTGCCTGTTGCCCGGTCCCTTGTGCCGTTGTTGCGTCGTTCCACGCACCCCGGCCTTTTCTCCGGAGGGGTGTGAGAGTGGACGAAGTGAGATGCAGAGAACCTGTCGTTTGACCGGCTTCTGGTCGGTGCATTGATATGCTATGGGTATGGAATGGATTCCGTTGATTGTTGTGGGTGTGCTGGCGCTGGCGGCGGTGCTTGTGGCGGCGTGGCTTGCGATGGGCCGCGGGCGGGCGTTGGCCGAGGCGGCGTCGGCGCAGACGGAGCGCGACGCGGCGGGGATGGAGCTGGCGTCGCTGCGGAATGACATCGAGGCGAAGCGGGAAGAGGTCGCGCAGCTGCACTCGGAGACGGCACAGCTGCGCGAGCGACTCAACGCGAGCGAGCAGCGGCGCGACATGGAGCTGGCGTCGCAAGAGCGCGTGTACCACGAGAAGCTCGAGGCGCTCGAGCGCCAGCGCGCCGAGCTAAGCGAGCGACAGGACGAGCAGTTTCAGGCGGCGTCGGCGAAGGCGCTGAAGGAAGCGAACGAGGCGTTCTTGAAGCTGGCCGAGCAGCGGCTGAAGACGGGCGTGGCCGAGGCGGACCGGGCGATGGACGAGAAGCGGGCGGCATTCAACAAGCTGATCGAGCCGATCCAGCAGACGCTCTCGAAGACGGGCGAGCGGCTGGAGAAGTACGAGGATCGGCGGGCCGAGTCGTTCGCGAAGCTGGCGCAGCAGATCAACGACATCGGCGCGGCCAACAGCCAGCTCCGCGATGAGACGGGCAAGCTTGTGAAGGCGCTGAGCAAGCCGGAGGTGCGCGGGCGATACGGCGAGATCCAGCTGCGACGCGTGGCCGAGCTGGCGGGCATGACGGCGTACTGCGACTTCAGCGAGCAGTCATCGACGCGCGACTCAGACGGGCAGCTGCTCCGGCCGGACATGGTCGTTCGGCTGCCGAACGACCGACGGCTTGCGGTGGACGCGAAGACAAACACGTATGCGTACGTGGAGGCGGTGAGCGCCGAGACGCCCGAGGCCCGCGAGAAGCACCTGGAGCGCTTCGCCCGGCACGTCGCGGACCAGGCGAAGAAGCTGAGCCAGAAGAGCTACTGGTCGGAGCTGGACCACTCGCCCGAGTTCGTGGTGATGTTCGTCCCGGGGGATCACTTTCTTGATGCGGCGCTGGAGCGTCGGCCGGACCTGATCGAGCTGGCGGCGCAGCTGAACATTGTGCTCGCGACGCCGTCGACGCTGATCGGGCTGTTGCGCGCGGTGCATGTGGGTTGGCGTGAGAAGAGCCTGGCCGACGACGCCGATGAGCTGTTCAAGCTCGGGCGGGAGCTGCATGAGCGGGCGGCGGTGGCGTTTGGGCACGCGAACAAGCTAGGCGACACGCTGCGCAAGGCGGTGGAGCACTACAACAAGTTCACCGGCTCGGTGGACTCGCGGCTGATGCCGACGCTGAAGAAGTTTGAGGAGACGGGGGCGAAGGGGAAGAAGTCGCTGGAGCAGCCGAGCGAGGTGGTGGTGGCGCCGCGGCTGTTGGAGAGTGCCGAGGCGGTGTCGGGCAGTGGCGCCGCTCCAGATCGCCCCTGACGCCAGTCTTTCAGCACGTTGGAGCCTCATCGAGCCTGATCGATGGATCCGAGTGGTTCAGATTGGGAGCAATATGGAAGGCTCAAGTCGTATCGCATTGATGGCGTCGGCGTACACCGGCCTCGTTGGAGCGTGCCTCGGGCTGCGCGCGGTGAACGCTGGGGAGCCCGCGGGGACAGGAACGCCATCGATCGTCAGGCCCTTTGCCGACGTGGAGTGGACCCAGTTGAATCCCGCTCGAGGGGCGGCGAGTCCTCAGGCCGGAGCGCTGTGGGGCGAGCGCGCTGGACCGGGGCCGGCAGGATTCTTGCTCAAGCCGGTCGATGGCTTCCGATCGCCGCCGCATATTCATGGCGTCGCGTATCGCGGCGTGGTGATCAGCGGGCTGCTTCACAACGACGATCCAGACGCGGCCAACATGTGGATGGGGGTGTCTTCGTACTGGACACAGCCTGCGGGCGAGGTGCACGTGACGGCCGCGAAGGGCGGAGACTGCCTGGCCTACATCGAGGTCGACGACCTGTTCGATGTGCAGCCCGCCTCGGCGGCGTTCGACAGCGGCGAGCGGGCGCTGAACGTGGAGCGGGACAACATCGTTTGGCTCGATGCGTCAAGTGTCCGCTGGGTCCGGCAGTCGGCGGCGTTGTCGCCATCCGATGGCGTGCGTGTCGCGTTCTTGTGGGGTGATCCGCAGGGAGCAACACCGTACGGCGTGTTGCTGCAAGTGCCCGGTGGTGTTCGCTGCGAAACGGTCGGGTCCGCGGCGTCGTTCCGGTCGGTGGTGATCGACGGAGCGCTGGTGCAGCAGCGGGTCGGCGGCCCCCACGCGCGGCTCGAGCCGGGCAGTTACTTCTACGCGAGCAAGGGCGCCGAGCATCAATTCTGGTGCGAGGACGCAGAAGGCTGCACGGTTTACCTACGCGCGGACGGACCTCTCGAGCTGTGGGCGCGGCCGCGCTAGCTCGGTTCCGCGTTACGCCGGCGAGGGCGCCGTGCTTGGTGGGAGGTCCTCGTCGGGTTCGGTCATGGGCGGCGCGGCGGCCTTGGGCTTTTTGGCGGCCTCGGCGGCGAGGAGGTCGGCGACGGTGGGCTTGGCGAGCTCTTCGCCGCGCATGAGGCGGTGGACGTCGTCGCCACTCAGGGTCTCGTGCTTGAGGAGCGATTCGGCGACGGCGACGACCTTGTCCCAGTTGTCGTCGAGGAGTTGCTTGGCCTCGTGGTAGGACTCGTCGGTGAGTCGGCGGACCTCTTCGTCGATGATCTTGGCGGTCTCGTCGGAGTACTCGCCCGAGAGCGACATCTCGCGTGTGTCGGCGCCGGCGTAGCGGACGAAGCCGAGGCGGGGGCTCATGCCCCACTCGAGGATCATGGCGCGTGCGAATTGGGTGACTTGGGCGATGTCCATGGTGGCGCCGCTGGAGACGTCGTCCATGGCGCGTTCTTCGGCGATGCGTCCGCCACAGACGACGCGCATGGTGGCGAGGAGCCACTTGAGGCCGAAGCCGGTGCGGTCTTTCTCGGGGAGGCTGAAGGTGGCGCCGCCGGCGTCGCCGCGAGGGATGATGGTGACCTTGTGGAGCGGGTCGGCGTCCTTGAGGAGCGCCTGTAGGACGGCGTGCCCGGCCTCGTGGTAGGCGACAAGCTTGTTCTCGTCCTTCTCGCGGTGGCGTGACTTCTTGGCGCGGCCGAAGCGGATCTTGTCGCGGGCCTCCTCGAGGTCCTCATGCTCGATGAAGTCCTTGTTGGCCATGGTGGCACCGATGGCGGCCTCGTTGATGATGGCCGCGAGGTCCGCGCCGCTGAACATGGGCGTGGCGCGGGCGACGCGTTCGAGGTTGACGTCGGGTCCGAGCTTCACCTTGGAGGCGTGGACCTTGAGGATCTCGAGACGTCCCTTGACGTCGGGGAGCGGGACGGTGATCTGTCGATCGAAGCGACCCGGGCGGATGAGGGCGGGGTCGAGCACGTCGACGCGGTTGGTGGCGGCGATGACGATGACGCCGTCGGCGGCGGCGAAGCCGTCCATCTCGACGAGGATGGCGTTGAGTGTCTGCTCGCGTTCGTCGTGTCCGCCGCTGCTGAAGCCGCCGCCGCGACGTCGACCGACGGCGTCGATCTCATCGAGGAAGATGATGCAGGGCGCGGACTCTTTGGCCTGCTTGAAGAGGTCTCGCACGCGGCTGGCGCCGACGCCGACGAACATCTCGACGAAGTCGGAGCCGGAGATGGAGAAGAAGGGGACGTCGGCCTCGCCGGCGATGCCCTTGGCGAGAAGCGTCTTGCCGCAGCCGGGGGGACCGGTGAGGAGAACGCCACGGGGGATGCGTCCGCCGAGTCGTGTGAAGCGCTTGGGCTGCTTGAGGAACTCGACGATCTCGTGGACTTCTTCTTTGGCTTCTTCGATGCCGGCGACGTCGCGGAAGGTGACGCCGGTCATCTCTTTGGTCATGGTGCGGTGTCGGGACTTGCCGAAGTTTCCGAGCATGCCGCCGGCGCCGCCGGCGTTGCGGAGTCCTCGCGCGATGAGCACCCAGAGGATGACGAGGATGATGACCATCGGCAGGAGCATGAACAGCATGGGGCCGAGGGTGCTGTCTTGCTTGGCGCTGTTGCCGCCCTGGGTGATGGTCATGATCTCGCGCGCGGTGGCGTCCCGCGTGGCCTCGTTGAGCGGGATCATGATGTTGGTGGTGCGATCGTCCCCGAGTGACTTCTTGGCGGTGACGGCGCGGGAGGTGATGACGACGGACTCTTTGTCGATGAGGCCGTTCGCGTAGTCGTTGGTGAACTGCTCGAGCGTGACCTTGGCGCCTCGTCCAGGGTTGGTGAAGATGAGGACGAGGAGGAGCCCGAGAAGGAGGAGGGTGATGAGTCCGAAAAGGCCTCGCGCGGGCGGTGCGGTGCCCGACCCTGGGCCGCGGGTGTTGTCGCCCTTG
>JBCAXI010000188.1:0-5792 GCA_038534175.1 Planctomycetota bacterium
GCGGGAAGCCTCCCCCAAGATGAGATCTGGTTGAGACCCCTGGTAGACCACCAGGTTGATAGGCCGCAGGTGTAAGGGCCGAAATGTCCTGAGCTGAGCGGTACTAATGGTCGAACGATCGCACCAACCAGCCGCCGCGTGTCATTGAATCATGATCTGGGTCATGTTCTTAATCACGCAGGCTGCTGGCAGAGGTCGATTCAAACTCTTTCCGCAGTCGAGAGACTGAGAGTATTCACGAGTCACGACTTCCGAATCCGGACGCGTCGTCCAACCCAGGGCCTCGGCCCTGACGCGTTCCATCCGTCGAATTCCAGCCCATTCACCCGTGGCGGGTTAACACCCGCCACGCGGCTTTCGGTGACCATGGGTCTGGGGCAACACCTGTTCCCATCCCGAACACAGCAGTTAAGCCCAGACCGCCGATGATACTGCATCGCGGGAAAGTAGGTCGTCGCCGAGTTTGGACTCCCTGAGGTAAACCTTAGGGAGTCCTTTTTATTTTTTGCTGAGCGCGCGGTAACACACGATTGAGGGTCGCTGTGTTGGTCGTGTCCTTCAGATCGCTCAAGCGAGGTCGTGATCGGTGGCAATCGGCGTCTGTGCGGTACGCTGTGTCCGAAGCCACAGTCCGCACTCAGGAGGTCACCATGCCATCCACCACCGATACCGCCGAGCCCCACATCTACGACGATCACGGCGATGACGTCATGGCGTCCGATCAGTTTCCCGATCGCGTCTCGCTCCTGCCCGCCGACCACACGCGCGTCGAGGCCGGGCAGCGGGTCCGCATTCTGTGGGGGCAGGACATGCTCCGCGACTGCGTCGATGGGCGGTACCGCGCGATCGTGTGCTCGGTGAACGACGCCGACAACACCCACGGCATCATCGCGCAGATCACCAACCTCGTTACGACGAGCCAGTGGTCGGCCGCCTCGGTCACGAGCTACGCGAAGATGTTCCAGGAGTCGGTGAGCGTGCACGCGGCCCACGATCGCGAGCCGTACGTGCTCAAGTTTGATCTGGACTCGATCCTGGTGCTCGCGTTGTTGCGTCCCAAGGGCAAGGACCACTTCAGCCTCGATGACCTCGCGCGGGGATTCACCACGGTCAACCGGATGCTCCAGGGCCGATCCGAGCGGCTGCCCGTCGCGAGCGTGTCGTTCCTCGGCGCCCGCTCCAACCGGCTCGCTGATGCCAATGGCGACGAGCCCAGCTTCGAGCGCGTGCTCGAGGTCATGCACGGCTCCGGATACCGCGGCGACGTCTACGCCGCCCCGGGCATGTGGCGCTTCGGGCACGTCGGCGTGTTCCCGAGCTACCCGTTCCCCGAGTCGCTCGAGCGGATGCGCGGCGGCAGCAGCTAATCGGACCGCCATGCACCCCGAGGCCCTGCTCGATCGCCTCGAACGCTTCCCCGCCGCGCTGTGCGCGGTGGTGGGTGTGGTCACGCCGCCCGATCATCTGTATCGCGCGAGCGCGCCCGACTGGTCGATCCTCGAGATCGTCTGCCACCTCGCCGAAGAAGAGAAACGCGACTTCCCGCCGCGACTGCGTTCGACACTCGAGGATCCCGAGCGCGAGTGGCCGCCCATCGACCCCGAGGGCTGGGCGATCGAGGGCGCGTATCGCGAGCGTGACCTGGCGACCGAGCTCGTCGCGTTCGAGTCTCGACGCGCGGTGTCGGTCGCGGAGATCCGCGCGTGGCCCAGTCCCAACTGGGACCATCTCAAGCAGCACCCAAAGCACCCGATAAGGGCAGGCGATCTGCTCGCGTCGTGGTGCGACCACGACGCGTTGCACCTGCGCCAGATCGCCAGGCGTCTGCACGAGCTCGCACAACGCGACGCCGAGCCATACGAGACGCGCTACGCGGGCGACTGGTGATCGAGGCGCCGACCGATGCGGAAGCGCCGCGGCCTTCGTTCTTGGCGCCGCCATCTCGCTGTATCGTGGAGGTTGATCCTGTCTCGATCGCGGCGTGGCGGTCGATCCCGTGGCTGTGGGGGCTCGCAGTGGCCTTCATGTTTACGTTCGGTGGACGCCTCGCGACCGGCTTTGTACTTGGCGCCGGCGGCGTGGGCGAGGCCTGGGGCGCCGCGCGCGTGTTCATCCAGAGCGATCCCGAGAACACCGTGACCTATCGAAGAATGGACCAGCTCTCGATCGGGATCATCCTGATCGCGGGCGTGTGCCGCGTTGCCTCAGCGACGCAACGCCGGTTGTTTCGCCCCTGGCTGCGGGCGTATTGGCGCGAGCGCCGATTGATCTCGCGTCGCCCCGCGACGCCGCACGAGAGACTCGAAGCGCGGCTCACGCGTCAGATCGAGCGTCAGTCGCTCGAGCGGCCCCGATGGTCGCCGCTGGCTTCCACTCGCTTGCGCCGATACGAGGCACGGCTCGAAGGTGTCGACGCGTTGCTCGTTCATGCCAAGTTGCCGCCCACGCTCAACGATCCGATCCCCGAGACACGGGTCGACCTCGCGCGCCCCGGCTCGGCGCATCGGCGACCGAACGAGCCCGTGGGCCTGACGCCCGCTCGGCTACAGATCGCCTCCATCGTCGCGTCGTACCTCCTGGTGCTCACGGGTACGGCGCTCATGGAGCACCCGCTGCCCTGGGCGGCCTGCGGTCTTTTACTCGCGTTGTTTCTGCTCGTGGTGCTGGTCTTCCGTCTCGGGATCCCGCGGGTGTGGGCTCAGGCTAGATCGCCGTTCGTGGCACGGGTGTGGTTTCGCGATCACGAATTCACACGCGACAACGCGCGCCTGTGGGTGGTGGGGCAACCCACCTCACGGCTGCTGTTCTCGGGGCTCGTCTCGTGGTGGCTCGGGCGAGGTCGGCGCTCGGCCGCGTCCGCGATCGTTCATGTGCCGCCGGAGGATCCGGACGCGGAGTCGCTCCCCGGTCGTCCGCCGCACCCATCGAAGATCCTGCGTGCTCGATTGCTGCGGTCCGATGGCGTTGCGATCTTTGTGAGCACGCGCTCGGGGTGGTCATCGCCGCGGCTCGCCGCGTGCGTGAGCCGATGGCTTTCATAAAGAAAGCGTGTGCATCATTGACCCTTCGGAGGTATCTTATCGGCATAGAACGGGACCCGAACGGAGGGCCGCAACGGTGGCCCCCCGAGGTTCGGACGACCGCTTCCCGTTCCACGCCACCTTCCCCCGGAGCACGACCATGAACGCCAAGCCCCTCTGTCTCGCCGGTCTCACCTTTGCCGCCGGCGCTCTGACCGCGATCACGATCGCCGCCGGTCCGCCTATGGACCTGCACGATCACCACCCGCTGCACGACAAGATGGCAGAGTCCGCCTCGCCCGAGGGGCAGGCCAAGATGATGCAGGAGTGGATGGCGATGGGCGAGCCAACGCCCGCCCACGCGTGGCTCGAGCACTTCATCGGCGAGTGGGACGTCACCAACTACCTCTACATGGAACCGGGCGGCGAGCCGCAGCAGTCCAAGGCCAGCGCCACCTGCGCCTGGAAGATCCCCGGCAAGTGGGTCGAGGAATCGTTCGAGGGCAGCATGATGGGCATGCCGTTCTCGGGATTCGGCATGACCGGCTTCGACAACGTCAAGAAGCAGTACGTGGGCACCTGGATGGACACGATGGGCAGCGGTTTGTACGTGTCCTATGGCTCGGTCTCGCCCGACATGAAGGTGCTGACCATGTTCGGCAAGATGGACGAGCCCATGACCGGCGAGATGGGCAAGACCATCATGCACCAGGTCACGATCCACTCGGAAGACCACCACACGTTCGAGATGTACGAGGTCGTGTACGGCGAGCCGTTCGTGGTGATGAAGATGGACTACAGGCGTAACGCCATGACAAACGCCAGCGAGGAATGAGCGGAGCGCTCAAGCGAGCGTTCAACCAAATGTGCGCATCGTTGGGCCCGCGTCAGCGGGTCCTTTCATGCGCTGGGGTGGCGCCACCACCCGCGTGCGATTGGCATGCGGCGCCCCATGCCGAACGCCACGCTCGTGACCTTCAGGCCCGTCGCCGCCTGTCGCCGCTTGTACTCGTTCACGTCGAGCAATCGCGCGAGGCGCGCGACGCTGTCCGCGTCGAATCCGGTTTCGGCGACGATGGTCTGGACCGACTGGCGCCGCTCGACACGCCGCTCGATGACCTCGTCGAGCACGTCGTAGGGCGGCAGCGAGTCCGAGTCCTTCTGATCGGGCGCCAGCTCGGCGCTCGGCGGCTTGGTGATGGTGGCCTCGGGAATGGGCGCTCGCTCGAAGCCGAACGCGCCGGGTTGTTCGTTTAGGCGCCGAGCGAGCGCGTACACCATGCGTTTGGGCGTGTCGCTCAGTACCGCGAGCCCGCCATTCATGTCGCCATAGAGCGTGCAGTAGCCCACCGCGAGCTCGCTCTTGTTGCCGGTGGTGAGCACGATCGCGTGGAGGCGGTTCGCGAGCGTCATAACGATCGTGCCGCGGGCGCGCGACTGGAGATTCTCCTCGGTGATGTCGGGCCGCTCGGCGCCGAGCCTTCGCTCCCCCAGCTCATCGAACACCGAGTCGATCGGCTGGGCGAACCCGCCGAACGCGGGCCCGATCGGCACGCTCACGCACCGGACGCCCATGCGTTCGGCGAGGTCGAACGCGTCGGACTTGGAGCCCTCACTCGAGTATCGCCCGGGCATGGAGACACCCAGCACATGCTCGGCACCCAGCGCGGCGACCGCGACCGCGGCGGTGACCGCCGAGTCGATCCCGCCGCTAAGACCGATGATCGCCTTCGAAAAGCCGGTCTTTCGCAGGTAGTCACGCACACCCAGCGTGAGGGCGCGGAACACCAGCGCCTCCGCCGACGCCTCGACGCGCGGATCGGACACCGGCTCCAGCGATCGACCAAGATCGGCGCCGAGATCCACGACCGTCAACGCCTCATCGAAGCCGCCACCCGCGCCGATCAGCCGCCCTGTCGGGTCGTACACCGCCGCGTGCCCGTCGAAAATCAACTCGTCGTTGCCACCCACCTGATTGACGCCCGCCACCGCGATGCCGAGGCGTTCGGCGTGCGCACGCAGAATCGCGTGATGCCGAAGACCCTTGCCCAGCACGAACGGGCTCGCCGATGGCGCTAGCACCAGCTCGGCGCCCGCGTCGGCCAGCTCGCCCATCGGATCCGGCGCCGATCGGTACCGGCTGGCGAACCCCGCGTCCTCGCCCTTCCAAAGGTCCTCACAGATCGCCAGCCCCACGCGGCGCGATCCGCCGTCGGACGTCAACGCGTCGAACACGACGGCCTCGGCGCCCGCGGTGAAGTAGCGATCCTCGTCGAACACGTCGTAGGTCGGCAAGAGCCGCTTGTCGTGCCGAGCGACCCGCTCGCCATCTCGATACGCGAGCACGCTGTTGGCGACGCCGCCGCGCTCGGTGGGCAGAGGCGAACCGAACACGATCGTCACGCCCTTGGGCGCACCCTCGCCGAAGTCGCGCCCCGCGCGCACGCACGCGTCGACGAAGCTCTCCTCCAGCAACAGGTCCCGCGGCGGGTATCCGCAGACACACAGCTCGGGAAACGCGACCAGATCCGCGCCCGCGTCCACGGCTCGATCGAGCCACGTCCGCATGAGCGCCGTGTTGGCCTCGATGGCGCCGATGGTGGGGTTGATCTGTGCCAGCGCGAGTCGCATGGTCGATCCTAAGCGTCGGTGGGCGTGCGCGACGCGCCGAGCAGCCGATCGGGCCGAAGCCAGAGGACGCCGAGCGCGGCCATGCCGAGCGCGGTGGCGGCATCGATCGCGCCGACCACCAAGAGCACGACCGCGAGCTGG
>JBCAXI010000189.1:0-5781 GCA_038534175.1 Planctomycetota bacterium
TCTACGAGGCCGGCCTCGTAGAGGAACAGGCCGTGGTCGATGACGCCGGGGATGTCGTTGAGCTCGTGGCTGAGCTGGTCGAGGTTGTGGTCGGGCTCGAGGCGGGTGTCGAGGATGACGTTGCCGTTGTCGGTGAGGTAGATACCGCCGTTGATGTCGCGGCGGACCACGCCGTTGAGGCCCATGTCACGGATGGCGGCCCGGACGCTCGCGAGGCCGAAGGCCATGACGGCGATCGCGAGGGGCTGCTTCTCGCCGAGGCGCTCGACGCGTTTCTCTTCGCCAATCATGTAGACGGATCGCTCGGAGGCCCAGGCGATGATGCGCTCACGGGTCATCGCGCCGCCGCCACCCTTCATGAGGCCGAGTGCGGGGTCGACCTCGTCGGCGCCATCGAAGAGGTAGTTCAGTGTCTCGACGCTGGCGAAATCGACGCAGTTGAGGCCCAGGTCTGCCGCGACCTTCTCGGAGCGGTCGCTGGTCGAGACGCACTGGATGTCGAGCGTCTCGGCCTTGACACGATGGGCAAGGGCCCGGATGCCCCGCTCTGCGGCGCGTCCGGTGCCGAGTCCGACGATCATGCCGGACTCGATGGGGGCGACGGCCTCTTGTGCGAGCGTGTCGGAGACGCCGGTCGTGCTCGTGGTCGAGGTGGTGGTGTCGTTAGCCAAACTCAATCCCCTGTGCCAGTTGGAAATCGCCGCCGAAGTTGATGGTGCAGGTCTGCCTACGCATGTAGGCCTTCCACGCGTCGGAGCCGGACTCGCGTCCGCCCCCGGTGTCTTTCTCGCCGCCGAACGCGCCGCCGATCTCGGCGCCGCTGGTGCCCGTGTTGACGTAGGCGAGCCCGCAGTCGCTGCCGGCGCCGGAGGGCGCCAGGAAGCGCTCGGAGGCGGCGATGGTAGACGTGAAGATCGCGCTGCTCAGGCCCTGGTCGACGCTGTTCTGCATGTCGATGGCCTGCTCGAGCGTCTTGTAGCGGAAGGTGTACAGGATGGGCGCGAAGGTCTCGTCCATCGCGATGGGCAGATCACCTGACGCGGGCGCCCGAACGAGCGCCGGGTGGACGAACGCGCCGCCGAGCGGCTGGCCGTCAGAGCCGTTCACTTCGGCCTTGCGACCGCCGGCGAGGATCTCAGCGCCCTGCTCCTTCGCCGCGTCGAGCGCGCTGAGGAACTGGTCCTGTGCCGCCGAGTGCACGAGCGGGCCCACGAGCGTGTCCGACTCGAGCGGGTCGCCCAGTCGGACCTGCGCGAACGCGCTGGCCAGCCGCGCCTCGAAGTCGTCGGCGATGGACTCGTGCAGCAGCAGTCGGCGGGTGGACGTGCAGCGCTGCCCGCAGGTGCCGACCGATCCGAACAGAATCGACTTGATCGCGAGGTCGAGATCCGCGTCGGGCTCGACGATCACGGCGTTGTTGCCGCCGAGCTCGAGCAAGCAACGCCCCAGCCGCGCCGCGACGTTCTGCGAGACGTGCCGGCCCATGCGGCACGAGCCCGTCGCTGAGATCAGCGGCACGCGCTTGTCCTGCACGAGCGTCTCGCCCACCTCGTCGTCTGTTCCGATGACGAGCGAGAACACACCGGGGTGGCCCATCTCCGTCGCCACCTCGTCGGCGACGTGGTTCGTCGCGATCGCGACGAGCGGCGCGAACAGGCTCGGCTTCCAGATGGTGGTGTCGCCCGCGATCGCCGCGAGCATCGCGTTCCAGCCCCACACGGCGTTGGGAAAGTTGAACGCCGTGATCACGCCGATCGGTCCCAACGGGAGCCACTGCTCGAACATGCGGTGCCCGGCCCGCTCTGACGGGAAGACCTGCCCGGGCAGCTGACGGCTCAGGCCCACGGCGAAGTCGGCGATGTCGATCGTTTCCTGGACCTCGCCCAAGCCCTCGCTGCGGAGCTTGCCCATCTCCAGCGTCACCAGCTCGCCGAGCGGCTCCTTGAACGAGCGCAGACGCTCGCCGATCGCCCGCACGACCTGGCCACGCTCGGGGGCAGGAACCTCACGCCAGCGCTTGAAGGCGTCGGTCGACGCGGCGATGGCACCCAGCGTCTCGTCTTTCGAATCCAGCCGAACGGACGCGAGCGGGCGCCCGGTCGTCGGATTGAGCGTGTAAACGCGGCCCGCGGGGGCCTGCGGGGCCTCGACGTCCAGCGAGACACGAGGATCCTCGGCGAGACGCAGGCTGCTAAAGATGTTCCGGATGCGATCGTCCGCCATGAAGAAGGCTAGGCGTGCTCCGGGGCGGGCAGGTCCCGCAAGAGCGCGATCAACCGCCGAAGATCGGGGGAGAGGGCGTCACGAACATACGCCCCACTGACCCCGGTCGCGACGGCGAGGCAGCCGGCCAGCCCCACCGAGTCATGCAGACCAGCGCCCTGCGCGAAGGCGAAGCCGGCATTAAAGTGGTCGCCGGCGCCCGTGGAGAGACGGGGGTTCTGGATGAACGGCCCATCGAACCAGGCCGATGTCGCGCCCGCGGCGTCGGGGCGGGAGGTCGCGGCCCCCGCGCCCTGACGGGGGTGGATCACCACCGCCGCAAGGCCGCTCTTTTGCAGAATGCGCTCCGCGGCGTCGCGCACCCGATCGCCCAACGACATCGCGTCGTCGCCGAACGCGCCGGCGCCGAGCACGCGCCCGATGCGCTCGCTCTCAGAGAGATTCAGGCCGAGGGTGACGGGCACGAGCTCATTCAGGCGCTCGAGCAACGCGAGCGCTCGGGCGATATCCGTGTCGGTGCGCTTCGCGGGGTCTGAGAGATCGATGAACGCCGCAAGAGGACGATCGGTGTCGCCGGCGCGCTCGGGGAGGACCTCTTCGATGAGGCCCTGCCAGATCGACTCGACACCGCCGCAGAGCGTCCAGTTCACGATGCCGAGCGTGCGCGCGCGGGCGAGCCTCGCCCTGAGCACGTCCAAACCCACGGCCTCTTTGATGCGATCCCATGTGACCGCTTGCACGGCGGCCGGCTTGCCGAACATCAGCTTGCCGTCATCGAACTCGAGTGCGTCCGTGTGACCGGGCGCCGCGATCGGGATCACCTCGCGGCACCGCTCGGCGAACGGCCCAAACAGCGGCATCAGCTCTTGCGACGCGTCATCGTTCGCGACCGCGCCGATGTAGGTCACGGGCTGACCCAGACGACCGAGCGCGCCGGCCATCAGCGGGCCGTTGCCTCCGAAGCGGGTCTCGATGGGAACCAGCTCGATGTTGGCGCTCTTGCCCGCGGCCGCGCCGGCGCGGGCGGCGAACTCGGGGATCGTCGCGATTCGTTCGAAGTCCTGCGGCGCCATCGACCGTCGCCGGTCCACCACATGGATGATCTCGTCCACGAAGCCATCAAAGCCGACCAGCGCCGGGCGGTCGTGGAGCGTGGACGAGGCCGCGGACAGGGCCTCGGCGGCGGCGCGGGCGATGTCGGCGCGGTCGTGCGTAGGGCCAGAGTGCATAGGGCCATTTTTGGCGCGTCGTAGACTCCGCGTATGGAGAACGGTGCCACGCCCCACGAAGATCTCGACGGCCTGGACCTCGATCTCACCGAGATCGTCCTCGCCACCGGCAACCCCCACAAGGTCGAGGAGATGCGAGCGGTCTTTGCCCGCCGCCTCGGCGATCGAGTCGACCTGCAATCTCTGGCCGACTTCCCCGGCGGCGGCTTCGTCGAGCCCGTGGAAGACGGCGCGACATTCGAGGCCAACGCGACGATCAAGGCGATCTCCTACGCCGAGCAGACCGGGCGCGTGTGCCTCGCCGACGACTCCGGGCTGGAGGTCGACGCGCTGGGCGGGGCGCCGGGCGTGATCTCGAGCCACTACTTCTGCGACGGCCGACCGGACGCCGTGCAAGCCGAGATGACGCGGGACGAGCGCGACGCGGCCAACAACGAACGCCTGATGCGCGAGCTGGCGGGCGTCAATCCTGAGGCGCGCACCGCACGGTTTGTGTGCGTGATGGTCCTCGCGGCGCCGCCCGAGGGCGAGCATCTTGGGCGACCGATCGCGCAGGTGCGCGGCACGTTCGAGGGCCGAATCGGTGAACCCGCCAGCGTGCCCCGGGGAACCAACGGCTTCGGATACGACCCGCTGTTCCTCGTTGCCCCCGGCTTCGACCGCACCAGCGCGGAGATGCCGCCGGCGGAAAAGAACGCGTCGAGCCATCGGGGACGGGCGGCTGAGCTTATGGCCCGCCGGCTGCGCGAGCTCGCGGGCGCCCAATGACGACCCGTGTGCCAACGATTGTTGTGCTGGGTGGCGGCGGGTTCAGTGACACGAGCACGCCCGAGTTGGATGATCTGGCGCTGTCCCTCGCGAACGTCGCTTGCCCGAGGGTGTGCTTTCTACCGACCGCGAGTGGCGACGCGACGTCGTACATCGAGCGGTTTTATGATGCGTTCCGTCCGCCGCGTGCCGAACCAAGCCACCTTGGGTTGTTCTCGATCGATCCGGAAGTCGACCCGACCCGGCGGCTGTTGTCACAGCACGTCGTCTACGTGGGCGGGGGGAACACCGCCAACATGCTCGCGATCTGGCGGCTGCACGGCATCGATGTGGCGCTGAGGCGAGCGTGGGAATCGGGCGTCGTGCTTTGTGGCATCAGCGCCGGCCTGCTCTGCTGGTTCGAGTGCGGCGTCACCGACTCCTTCGGGCGCCTCGACGGATTTGACGACGGGCTCGGCTTCCTCGTCGGCAGCGCGTGCCCCCACTACGACGGTGAACCGCAACGCCGACCGTCCTACCACCGACTGATCGAGCGAGGATTCCCAGCGGGGTATGCGGTCGACGACGGCGCCGCGCTCGTCTTCCGGGGCATGAACCTCGCGGAATGCGTGTCCGCGCGCGTCGGCGCCACCGGGTACCGCGTCTCACTCGAAGGCCCACGCGTCCGCGAGGACGCGTTGAACGCACGACACCTGAACTCGACCCTCGAAGAATAAACCCGATGCCAACCGTGTCACGCACCATCCTCCACGTCGACATGGACGCCTTCTTTGCGTCTGTTGCGCAGCTGGACCACCCCGATTTGCGTGGCAAGCCCGTGCTCGTGGGTGGCACGGGGCGTCGCGGGGTCGTGGCCGCGGCGTCGTATGAGGCGCGCGTGTTCGGCTGCCGCAGCGCGATGCCCTCGGCCGTGGCGCGGCGGCTGTGCCCGCACGCGGTGTTCGTCAAGGGCGACTTCGCGCGGTATCGCGAGCTGTCGGATCGTGTGATGTCGATCCTCGAGTCCTTTACGCCGGCCGTGCAGCCGATCAGCATCGATGAGGCGTTTCTCGATGTCACCGGCAGCGAGCGGTTGTTCGGCGATGGCGAGACCATCGCCCGCTCGATCCGCGCACGCGTGCATTCCGAGACAGGCCTGACCTGCTCGGTCGGCGTGGCGCCGAACAAGTTTCTCGCCAAGCTGGGTTCCGATCTCAACAAGCCCGACGGCATGACGCTGATCACGCCGCAGCGAGTGCACGACATCCTTGACCCGCTGCCGGTGAGCAAGATGATGGGCGTCGGGCCGGCCGCCGAGCGACGACTCGAGCGGCTCGGCGTGCGCACGATCGGCGATCTCCGCGGCGTGGCGCCCGAGGCGCTCAAGGCCACGCTCGGCAGCTACGGCCCACGCCTGCACGAGCTCGCCCACGGGCGCGACGAGCGGCCCGTGCACGCCGACCGTGAGGCCAAGACAATCGGGCACGAGCAGACGTTCGGGCAGGACCTGACCGAATGCGACGACGTGCGTGCGGTGATGCTCGGTCAGTGCGAGGCCGTGGGAAGGCGCCTGCGTCGGCAC
>JBCAXI010000190.1:0-5778 GCA_038534175.1 Planctomycetota bacterium
CGTCGGCGGTCGAGAAGCCAGGGTGGAAGATGAAGCGGTACACGTCGCGGTCGCTCATCTGCGCGAGCTCTTGCTCGGTGACGAGGCCTCGCTCCACGGCCTTGGCGCCGAGGCGATCCCGCGGGAGCCCGCGTCCGTCGTCGATGATCCGCACGGAGACGCTGCCGCCCTCGTTGGACGCCGAGAGCGTGATGCGCCCGGTGGTCTGCTTGTCGGAGGCGGCGCGCTCGTCCGGCGGCTCGAGCCCGTGGTCGGCGCTGTTTCGCATGAGGTGCACGAGCGGGTCGCCCAGCTCCTCGAGCACGGACTTATCGACCTCGGTGTCGCCGCCCTCGATGACCAGCTCGATCTGCTTGCCGGTCTTCTTGGCCAGATCGCGGATCAGGCGTGGGTACTTGCCGAAGAGCTTGTCGAGCGGCTGCATGCGCGTGCGCATGACCGCGAGCTGGATGTCCCCGGTGACGCGGTCCAGGTCGCTCGTTGCCTGGGCGACCGACTCGCGCGTCTCTTGCGGGATGCTCGGGTCGCTGGCGATCTCGCGGTTGACCGCCGACACGCGGTTCTTCTGGAGCACCAGCTCGCCGACGAGGTTCATGAGCGACTCGAGACGCCCGACCTCGACGCGGATGGTCTGCTCGACCGCGGTCTTGGCGCCCCTGGCCTCGCCCGGCTTGTCGGGGGCGGTTGTGCTGGTCGTGGCAGAGGTCGTCGTCGTTGGATCGGGCGCGGCTGGCTCCGTGGCCGTGGCGACGGGCGCGGGAGTGGCGGGGGGCGCGACCGGCTGGCCGTCGTGGACCACGCCCAATGCGACCAGCGCCTCCATCGCGTCCATCTCGGGGTTGATGGCCTCGATCTCGCGGCCCTCGGCGACGCCGGCCAGCGCCTCAATCAGCGACGACGTGGGCCAGACGAGACGACGACGCTCCTTGAGCCCATCGATCTGCTCGCCCAGCAGTCGGACGGCCGCGGCGATCGCGACGGGGGCGTCCACGTTTGGGTGGTCGTCGGCCTCAATCATCGTCGCGGTGGCGCGCAGCGCGTCGACCACCTCGCACATCTCGGCGAACTCGAAGAAGTCCACGGTGCGTCGGAGCGCGTCGAGCAGGTCGACGATCTCCTGGCAGGCCGTGGCGCGGGAGGCGTCGTCCTTGAGCTGCACGGCGAGCTCGCCGATCGAGCCGAGCGCGTCCTCGGCGTCGGTCACCAAGAACTCGAGCAGGTCGAGCTTGCTCGAGTCCAGCTCGAGTGGGAGCACGCTAGAGCCGAGCGGCCCGGTCTCTGCTGAGGTCTTGGCCTCGGTCTGGGTTTGGGAGCCGGTCTCGATGGGCGGCTCGGGCGTTTCGGCCTCGGTCGCCGATGCGGGTGCCGACTCGGACGCGGCGTCGCCGCCCTCGCCCAGACGCGTCAGCTCGGCGATCAGCTTGGCGTCGGGCTCGCTCAATGGCTCGCCCGCCTGGATCTGCGCGAAGTGCTCGCGGACCAGGTCGACCGCCTCCAGCAGCAGGTCCATCACCGTCCGGTCGACGCTCAGACGCCCGTTCCGCGCCGCGTTCAACGCGGTCTCGGCGGCGTGCGTCACGCTCACCAGCTGCGTGAGCGTCAGGAACGACGCGCTGCCCTTGATCGTGTGCAACGCTCGGAACACGGTGTTGAGCAGGTCGGCGTCGTTCGGCGTCGCCTCGAGCGCCATCAGGTCGTGCTCGAGCGACTCGAGCAGCTCACCGCACTCGGTCAGAAAGTCCTGCAAGATCTCTTCGTCAAAGCCGCCCAGACTCATCGCGTCGCCTCCACATGTGCTCGATCAAAAACGGCTTGAACAGAAGCGGCCGGACCCACACGCGGCCGACGCGGGATCATGGATTCACGCGGCCTTCTTGCCCGGGTTCTGGTACATGAACGCCGACACCGGCCCCGTTTGCTCGAACGGAGACTTCAGCGATCGCAGCGTCTCGGAGTGCCCGATGAAGAGCGACCCATCGGGCGCGAGCTGCTCGCTGAAGCAGCCCACGACGCGCGTCTTCATCTCGTCGTCAAAGTAGATCATCACGTTTCGGCAGAAGATCACGTCCCACGTGCCGAAGCGGCGCGCCGCGAGCGTGTCCTTTAGGTTGTGCGTCTGGAATCGGACCATCGACTGGATTTCGGGATCGAGATGCAGCTCGCGTCCGTTCTCCTTGAAGTAGCGGTTGAGCACGAGCGGCGGTGTCGTGCGGGTCGCGTAGCTGGTGTAGACGCCCGACTGGGCAACGGTGAGGGCTTTCTCAGAGATGTCCGTGCCGAGGATCTCGATATTCCAGTCGGCGAGGCGCACGCCGAGCGACCGGTGCAGCATGATCGCGAGGGTGTAGGGCTCCTCGCCGGTCGAGCAGGCCGCGGACCACAGGCGAAGCCGCTTGGAGGCGGCCCGCGCCTTGAGCAGCTCGGGCAGGGTCTGGGTCTCGAACACGTTGAGCTGCGCCTCGTTGCGGAAGAACGAGGTCTCGTTGATCGTGATGCGGTTGAACATCTCCTGGAACTCGTCGGCCATGTAGGGGCCCATGGTCAGGAACGAGACGTACTGCTGGAAGTTGTCCATCTCCAGCTCGTCGAGGCGACGCGCCAGGCGCGACTCGAGGATGTATTTCTTGTTATCGGGAAAGTGGATGCCCGACCGGTCGTAGATGACTTTGCGAAGCGTGTCGAACTGGCTCGTCGTGAGTTGCTTGGTGGCGGTGCTCAAGGGTGGGTCTCGCGCGGCTAATGGCTGGGGTTCGGGCTCGGGTTCGGACTGTGCGTGGGCGCTCGGTCGTCAGGCGGCCTGGGCGGCGCTGGCGGCGCGCTCCACCAGATCGGCGGCGAACAGCTTGGACAGATCGAGCATGATCAGCAGCCGATCGTCGAGCTTGCCCACCCCCGCGATGAACTGGCTGTCGATCGAGCACACCATCGCAGGCGCGGGGTCCACGATCGAGCTGCTGATCCGCAGCACCTCGTGCACGCGGTCGACGATGAACCCGATGACGCGTCCGTGCAACTCGATGACCACGATGCGGTTGTGCTCGCTGCGCTCTTGCGTTTGCAGGCCGAAGCGCCGACGCAGATCGATCACCGGGATGATCTTGCCGCGGAGGTTGATCACGCCCTCAACCTCGGGCGGGCTCTGCGGCACGCGGGTCAGGTCCATCATGCGGT
This sequence comes from Planctomycetota bacterium, assembly GCA_038534175.1. Lineage (GTDB taxonomy): Bacteria > Planctomycetota > Phycisphaerae > Phycisphaerales > UBA1924 > JBCBZM01. The sequence goes on from JBCAXI010000190.1 coordinate 3,172, forward strand.
TGATCTCCTGCACCCGCAGGATGTCCACCGCGAACTCCTCGCGTCCCACCTCGAACGTCACGAGCTGGAGCTGCTCATCGCCCGCGCGCCCGGACGCCTCCGACTTCGAGGGCGGGCCGGGTTCGCCCGCGGACGCGGGGGCCGACTCGGCGTTGGAAGCGGGGCGGGTCGTGGTGTCGTCTGGCATCGCGAGGCCTCCGGTGCCCCCTCTGGGTCTGGGGACGGACCGGTTCGGTATCGACCCTCGGAGGGGCCGGCTTCATCGGGGCTGGCCAAGCCGCGGGTCTTTGGGAACTTTTTGGGGATGGGTCGGTTGGGTTCGGCGTGGCTCGGCGCCGCTCGGCCGATCGATCGGGTCCGATCAAGCGACGTCTCGGCCTCGCTCGGCGATGTCGCGGCACGTGAGCGCCAGCGCGAGCCCGAGGCTGTCGGGGTCGAGCGAGGCGAGGCTCAGCTCCGCTTGGTCGATCGCGCGGGGCATGCCGTAGACCACGCAGGATTCCGCCGATTGGGTCAGGATCTTCGCGCCCTTGGCGTTCATCTGCTTGGCGCCCGCCAGTCCGTCGTCACCCATGCCGGTGAGAACGATCCCGAGCACGTCTGGCCCGAGGCTGGCCGCCGACTCGAACAGCACGTCGACGCTGGGCGCGTACCGCGCGTCGGCGGGCTCCTGGTTGATCTCGAGCCGCAAGCCGCCGCCGCGTGCGCGGCCCACGTGTCCCTGCATGCCGCCCTCAACCAGGTAGGCGGCGCCGGGCTTGAGTCGATCGATCGTCTCGCCCGCGTGGCGCACCTCGATCTCGCACGCTTGGGCCAGGCGTTCGGACAAGCTGCGCGTGAACATCGCGGGCATGTGCTGCGCGATCACGATGGGCGCGGGGAAGATCCGTGGGATCGCGATGAGCGCGCGCTCGATCGCCGGCGGGCCGCCAGTGGAGGATCCGATCACGACGAGCTTGGGTCGGCCCACCATCTTGGCGACCGTGGGCGCGGTTCGTTGGGGTGGTTCTGTCGTGGTCTCGCTGGGCGTGGTCTCACCGGGCGGCGCTTTGCCGGTGGAAGACGCCGCGGACGGGCGTCGAGTTGGTTGGACCTCGGTGGTCATCGCCGCCCGCTGCGAGCGGTGGCGGGCGATGGTGAGGATCTTCCCGAGGTACTCGGCCTCGAAGCGTTTCTGGTCCGCGCCCGAGGCGTGCTGCCGGCTGCTCTGCTTGGCGATCACATCGGCGGCGCCGAGGCGAAGCGCCTTGAGCGCCTCGTGGCTGCCCTCGTGCGTGAGCGAGCTGCACATCAGCACCGCGGGCTTGGGCGGCTTGATGTCGAAGCGGATGCGGGCCAGCGTGCTGAGCCCGTCCATCGAGGGCATCTCGATGTCGAGGGTGACCACGTCGGGGTGGAGGTCGGCGATCATCTCGAGCGCGCGGAGGCCGTTGGAGGCCGTGCCTACGAGCTCGAGCCGCGGGTCGGACTCGACGAATCGCGACAGCGCCCGTCGGATGACCGCCGAGTCGTCCACCACCAGCACTCGGATCCGGTCGCCCGCCAACGCGCCTCCGATCCACGTGCCACGCGTTCGCCCGTTCGGCGACGCGCGGCCGCGCCGATCACCACCCACCCGAGCTTCTATCGAACGAGTTGCGGCGGCAGTTCAGACGAGAGCGCCAACGCGGCGCGATTCGACCGCGGCGACCCCCGATCGAGCCAGCCATCGAAACGGGCGTGACCGAGGCGCGTTACCGGGCCTCGCCGCCCACCGGGATCGGGCTGGGACGGACCCAGGCCTCGCCCATCTCGATGCGCACGCTTGAGGCGTCGAGCGCCGAGCCGATCGGCTCGGCACGCCCGCCCAGCACATTGGACAAGAACGCCTCGGCGAGGGCGTAGTACGCCAGTCGGTTCTCGGAGCGAGCCAGTCCGTGCCCCTCATCGGGGAAGAGGAGGTAGGCCACGTCGCGATCGGCGGCGCGGAGCGCCTCGACCATCGCGTCCGACTCGGCCCGCGGCACGCGCGGGTCGCGCACGCCATGAGCGATCAGCAGCGGATCACGGATCGACTCGGCCTTGCCGAGCGGCGAGCGTGTCGCGAGAAACGCGCGGCCCTCATCGCTGCGGATGTCGCCCACGCGCGTCCGCCACAGGTCGCTCAGCGCTTCCAGGTACGGCGGGATCGACTCCAGCAGCGAGACGAGGTTTGTGGGCGCGACCAGCGCGACGCCGCCGGCGAACAGGTCCGGATCTCGCGCGAGCCCCATGAGCGAGGCGTATCCGCCGTACGAGGCGCCCATGATCGCGACGCGCTCCGAGTCGGCGATGCCGTGATCCACCGCCCAGGCCACGGCGTCGGCCAGGTCGTCCTGCATCGCCCCGCCCCAGGCCCGGTCGCCCAGGTTCACGAATCGCTTGCCGAAGCCCGTTGAGCCTCTGAAGTTGACGCTCAGCACCGCGTACCCGCGATTGGCGAGGAGCTGGTGGAGCGGAGAGAACCCCCAGCGGTCGCGGGCCCATGGGCCGCCGTGCACGAGCAGCACCATGGGCAGCGGCTCACGGAGTCGCACGTCGTCGCCCCCCGCGCGCCCGCCGCCGACGATCACGCCCGTCGGGCGTGAT
>JBCAXI010000191.1:0-5748 GCA_038534175.1 Planctomycetota bacterium
GCGGTGTCGGGCGTCACGCCCAGCACGGGACGCTGCAGCGTGGCGCTCTGCGCACGCTCCCAGGCTGGCGCGCGATCACACCCATCACCTCGGCGCCGGGCGAGCTCTGGCCCGATCGCGCGCTCATGCGTTCGCTCGACGGCGCCACCATCGCGCTCTGGGCGATCCCCGATGGATCCGGACCGCTCGAGATGGCGTGGGAGCGCGAGTACGGCGCCGCCCAGACCGAGCTCGTCTGGTGGAATGCCGACGCCGCATGGATGCTCACGCGACCCGTCGCGGGTGTTGACGTGAATCGGCGCGTGGGCGGTTGGTCGCTCGAGCGCCTGTCGCTCGAGACGGGCGACGTGGTGTGGCGGATCGGCACATTCGAGTCGTTCTTTGGTGGAATCCCCGCGACCGGGCTGCCCGACGCCTCCGGCGGCGCCGCCACGCTCCGCTCTTCGATCGAGGGCAGCGTGCCGCTGGGCGACGTGCTGGTCACGGGCGACGGGCGCACGCTGGCCATCGTCGAGCGCACGGGGCGCGTCGCCTCGGTCGACCTGCTCACGGGTCGTGTGCTGTGGGCGTGGCGAGGGCCGGTGCGGCGCGTGTTCGACGCGGTGCTCGAGAACGGGCGACTGGCGCTCGCCGGGCTGGTGCTGCCGCCGGGGCCGCGACACGCCGGCGGTGACGGCGCCGATCCAGGGCCGCTGCTCGCGGTCTATGACGCGCGCACGGGCGAGGAGGCCCACCGCCCCGCGGGCATCGATCGCGACGTGGGGTGGCTCCGCGGCGCCGACGGCGCGCTGCTCGTCGGGCTCGACGACCGTGTCGTCTCGATCGACCTGGTCACCGGGCGTGAGAATTTCGTGAGCCGCGACGATCGCTTCGGCTCGTCCGGCGCCGCCTGGGTGGCGGGCCAGCGGCTCTACTCGACCACGTCTGGGCGATGGCTGGCGTGGATGGACATCGGCTCAGGGCAGGTCTCGCAGCGGCAGATCGAGGCGAGCGGGCGCATCAACCCGATCGACTCGGTCCGCGTGCACGAGGTCGGCGAGCGCGTCGTGCTCGCCTCCGCGTCGGGTGCGCTGTTCCTCGACGAGCGCGGCGAGCTCGACGCGGTGGACGCGCTCGGCATCGTCTCGGGCCTGACGCGATCCGCGCTCGCGTTGACCGAGGACGGGCGAGCGCTCGTCCTCGCCGCCGAGATGGCGTTCGATCCCGAGGTCAACGGCGTGCGCACCTTTGGGCTCTACGCGCTCAATGCCGAGACGGGACAGATCGAGCTCGCCGAGCGTCTGGACATGCCCACCGCTCCGGTCGGGGTGCGCGTGCTCAACGGGCGGGTGCTGATCGACACGCGGCTCGGCACGGTCTCGGCGCCCTTTCCGCTGAGCGATGGGGGCGAGCCGTAGAGGGCGATCCCCCTACACGCCGGCGGGGTCGTCGCCGCGCTCGATCGCCTCGATTTTGCGGATGCGTCGCTCGTGGCGCCCGCCCGCGAAGGGCGTGTCCATCGCGGTGTCGACGATCTTCTCGATGAGCCGCACGCCCAGAAGATCGGCCGAGAGGCAGATGACGTTGGCGTCGTTGTGGCTCCGGGCGAGCTGCGCGGTGACCTCATCGTGGACCACGGCGGCGCGCACGCCGGCGACTTTGTTGGCGGCGATGGACATGCCGATGCCCGTGCCGCAGATGAGCACGCCGAGGTGGGCTTCGCCCTGGGCGACGCGCGACGCCACGGCGTGGGCGGGCTCGGGATAGTCGCGCGCGCCCTCGCAGGTCGCGCCGACGATCTCCGCCTCGTGCCCACGCTCGGCGAGCCGACGCGCCACGGACCGGGAGGCCTCGTCTCCGCGATGATCGGCGGCGATCAGCACTCTCATCGCGACGCCTCCGCGCCGAGCAGCCCAAGGGTCTCCAGTCGGCGTTCGATCATCTCTTGCAGCACACGGGCGGTGTCGTCGTAGACCGCCTGCGGCGCGCCAAAGGGGTCGGGCACGTCCCAGCCGTCGGGATCGAGGAGCTCGGCCTTCGACGCCGCGTCGGGGTCCGTCGCCTCGATCGCCGCCAAGTGCGAGTGGGTCATCGCGAAGATTCGGCTCGCGTCGGCGGCAAGCTCGGGGCTCAGCGGTTGCGAGGCGGGGGTGGTCGGCTCGATGCCCAGGGCGTCGAGCGCCGCGATCGACTCGGGTGAGATGGGCGAGCCCGAGGCCGCGGCCACACCCGCCGACGCCACCCGGACCGGCTCGCTCGACCGCTCGCGCAGCAGGTGCGCGGCGATCGCCTCGGCCATCGGGCTGCGGCAGGTGTTGCCGGTGCAGACGAACAGGAGCGATCTCTGAAGCATCTCGAGGATTGTAAGGGTCCCCGCGAGCGATGCGGGAGAAGCGTCCGTCCGAACCCGCCCGGGGCCCGTACAATCTCAATGTCTAGATAGGAAGACGCGGGCGGCGAGGGGGAACTCGTCCGCCCGCAGAGACGAACAGCATGTCGGTGGGGTCGATCGCCCAGGGCGATCGGCGTCGGCATGCAGGATCGACCCTCGGGGTCGACGTTTAGGGTTGCGTCTCGCGACACAAGAGGCGCCGGCGGGCCCGTGGCTCGCTCGGATAGAACCCGGGAGCGGGGCGTCCGACAGCGACGGCGCAGAGCCAACGAGCGGAGCAAGCGATGACACGCGCGATCACACGCGAGCGGCAGTCCGGTGATGGGTTCGTCACGCGATCGCGCGGTCGGACATCGGGCGTCTCGGGCTTTTCGCTCATCGAGCTGCTGGTGGTCATCCTGATCATCGCGCTGGTCGTGGCGATCATCGTGCCGGCGCTCGGCGGCGCCCGCGAGGCGGCCCGCAGCGCCTCGACCAACCAACTCATGACCAACGTCGCGAACGCCGCCGAGTCGTTCAACCTCGATCGCCAGCGGGCGCCGGGCTACTTCACGCCCAAGCAGATGGGCTCGTCGGACAACATCGGCGCGTACTTCTCCGCGATGCAGAACGTCATGCTCGAGCTTGCCGGTGGCATCGTGGGCGAGGGCGGGGGCGAGAACGCCGCGGAGAACCGCTTCCTCGTCGGCCCGCGCGCCTCGGCCGAGCAGAACGACCTGGTGCTGGTCGACCTCGACCGGATCGGCGTCGAGAGCGATGGCAACAACGTGTACTTCCGCCCCGACGAGAGCAGCTTTGTCTCGATGCACCCCGACGTGCAGGACGTGCCCAATCGCCAGGGCGTGTTCGCCTCGGTTCGGAACGAGGGCAACCTGCGCGTGCCGAGCCTGATCGACTCGTTCGGCACGCCGCTGCTCGCGTGGCAGCGCGACACGAGCGTGACGGGCCAGGCGTTCATGCCCGGCGCGTCGGGCATTCCGAACGATGCGCCGCTGTTCGCCCGCGCCGCCTCGGGGCGCTGGGACGATCGCTCGGGCCGGTTCGACGCGTACTTCTACTGGGCGTCCAACGCGGCGTTCTTGCAGGCAACCGCGGTGGGCCAGAAGAGCATCGACCAGGCCGAGAACAGCCTCTACGGCTCGGGGATCCGGCCCGATGATCGCGAGCGGTCGCTGACCGCGATGCTCGGGCACCCTGGCTTTCCGGGCGTCGACCTCAACGCCTCGGGCCTCTCCTCCGAGGACATCGCTCCGTCGGCGCCGCGAGCGCCGCTGATGATCCACTCCGCCGGGCGTGACGGGGTGTACCTCGGGCTGCAAGACGCGGGCGAGCTCCTGCCGAGCGGGCAGGATTATGTGTGGTACAGCTCGAACTTCTTCTCGCCGGGCACCACCTCGCCCGGGCCGGAAGATCGGTACACCGACAACGGGCAGGTCGTGACCGAGGACGTGCTCGATAGCTTCGATGACATGATCACCGGCGTCGGGCAATAGGCCGCGGCCCGCCCGCTCGGCTCGGTTAGTCTGGCGGCGTGCCGATCGAGCGCGTCGCCTCAGGACACCATGCGACATCCTCCAGCCTGAGACCCGCGTTGCCCGCGCTCGGTGCCCTGGCGTGCGTGGTCGCGGGGCTGCTTGTCGCGCGGTGGTTGTGGCAGAGCGAGATCGCCACGCCCAAATGGCTATGGCTGGGTGTGGCCGCGGCGGGCGCACTCGTGGTCGCAACGGGCTGGGTTGGCGCGCAGGGTCGGGCGTCGCGCCGGGGCGTGGGACTGGCGTTGGTCCTGGTGTCGCTGTCGGCGGGCTGGTGGCAGCACCGTGTGGCGGCACCGGGGGCCTCGGGTCTCGCGCGGGCGCTGCCGGCGTGGCCCGAGCCCACGATGCTCACACGGGTCGAGGGCGTCGTGGTCGAGCGCGGGCGCGATCTGAGACCAACGGGCGCGATGGCGGGCTTCATGCCGTTCGGCGGCGCTCGGCATCTCTCGACGATTCGAGTCGAGCGCGTGGGCGAGCGCACGATCCACGGTGATCGTCGGTTGACGCTGGTGGTGGGCGACGGGGGCGAGGGCGACGTGCTCAAGCCGGGCGAGCGTGTGAGCGCGCTGGGGTACGCGCGCGGGTTGTCGCCGCCGATGAATCCGGGCGAGCGCGACGCGCGGCCCTCCGCGCTCGAGCAAGGCGTGGTCGGCACGCTGCGCGCCGAGAGCTGGCGCGTGGTCGATCGCGCGGGCCCGTCCGATCGGCTGCGGGATCGAGTGCGCGCGTGGCGCGATCGCGCGCGAGCGCGGGCGCGCGCGGTGCTGCCCGCGGACGGCCCCGGCGCCGCGCTGCTGGGCGAAGTTCTGCTGGGCGCACGAGATCGCGGCTCCCACGCCGATGACGCGACGCGTGACGCGTTTCGGCGTGTCGGTCTGGCGCACCTGCTGGCGATCTCGGGGTTCCATCTGGTGGTGCTCGCGGGCATGGTGTCGGCGCTGGCGCGGGCGACGCCGGGCGTGTCGCGATTCGCGCCTTGGCTCGTGGTGCTGGTGGTGTTGTCGTATATGGCGCTGCTGCCGGCGCGCCCGCCGGTGCTTCGCGCGGGTGCGATGCTGGTGGCGTGGTACGGCGTGCGGGGCGCGGGTCGGCGCCAGCACGCCCTGGTCGTGCTGGCCTGGGTCGCGATCGGGCTGCTCGCGTGGCGCCCGTCGCAATTGTGGGACGCGGGGTTCCAGCTGAGTCTGCTGATGACGGCGGCGCTGGTGACGCTGACAGATCGAGCGCACGCGCGGCTCTGGGGGCCGCGGGGGTTGCGTCGGATGTTGCGTGGCGCCCGGGCGCATGAGTCGGAGCCGCTGGCGCGGGCCGTGGCGCTGTCAACGCTCGAGCGCGTGCGCATGATCGTGACCGTTTCGGCGTTGTGCTGGTCGATCGCGTTGCCAATCACCGCGCACTGGTTCGGACAACTCAGCCCGCTCGCGGTGCTCGCGACGCTGCTGGTGACGCCGATGCTCGTGCCGGTGCTGTGGGCGGGCTACGTGTTGATCGCGGTGGGGCTGGTCTGGCCGGGCGGAGCGTCGTGGGCGAGCGAGGCGCTGGGTTGGTTCGGGGGCGCGATCGCGCAGGCGACGCGCTCGATCGACGCGGCGCCGATCGCGTCGGTGCGCACGCCCACGCTCTCCGCGGCGTGGGCGTGCGCGGGTGCGCTGGCGATCGCGTGGTGGTGGTCGTCGAGGCGTGTGCGCGTGTGGTGGGCCTGGGCGCCGATCGCGATCGCAATCTTGTGGGCGGGCGTGGAGGCCCAGGCGCGCGGGCGCCTCTCGCCCAGCGTGCGCCTCCGCATGGACACCCTCGCGGTCGGCGACGGCACGTGCCACCTGCTGCGCGCTCGCGGCGGGG
>JBCAXI010000192.1:0-5715 GCA_038534175.1 Planctomycetota bacterium
GACGCAACGCGTCGTGCGCCACCGTGCCCGTGTCGGCCTGCCTCGATGGCCCGAGCGAGAGCCCCAGCTCGTGCTGCAGGTAGTAGCACGCCGGGCAGCGGCGATAGGTCGTGATCCGCGTGAAGCTCAGACGCAGCGCCCGGCGCGTCGCGTGCGTCGCCCGCGTCGCGCCCGCCTCGGCCCAACGGGCGACCAGGTCCTCGGCGTACGCCGCCTCGGCGGGCTTCGTCCACGCCGGCGCCGCGCCCGTGCGCGCGATCGTGGACGCGATCGCCAGACGCCGCGCCTCCGCCGACGCGGCCTCGGCGGCGCGCTCCACCAGCTCGACATCCTCGGCCCGCTCGCACACGTCCAATGCCTCGGCCGCCGCGAGCCGCGCCGACGCCCGCGCGCTCGATAGCACGCCCAGCGCCTCATCCACCTGCGCCGGGTCCAGCCGCGCGTCCATCGAGCGCGTCAGCACGCCCGCCTCGCTCGCGGCCTTCACCACCGCGTCGCCGTCACGCCTGGACACCACATCGCTCGACACCACATCGCTCGTCAGCGCGTCGCGCTCGATCTCCTCAAAGAAGTGCACGCTCTTGCTCGGCGACTTGTTCCGCTTGGCCATCACCACCAGCGTGTCCTCGGCGCGGGTGCAGGCGACGAAGAACAATCGCCGTCGCTCGGCCTGTAGCCGATCTCGCCGGGGGCGATCATCGCCGGCGCGATCGAGCAGTCCCTCGGGCAGATCGAGCTCGTCGCCCGCCCGCACCGTGCCGTAGCCATGCCGCGGCTGCGCCCGTGGCACCAACACCACCGGGAACTCCAACCCCTTGGACGCGTGGGCCGTGAGCAGACGCACGCCCTCTCGCTCCTCGTCCTCCGAGTCGGCCGCGCCGCCGTGCACGCGCGCCTGCATGCCATCGCGCATCGCGCGGTCGGACGCATCGAGATCGCGGTAGTGACGCCAGAGTGCCGCGAGATCGCGAGGAGGTTCGAGCCGCGGCTCGGCGTCGCGCGCCCAGTTCATCGCCGCGACCACCGCCGCCAGACGCCCGGCGCGATCGCCCGCCAGATCGGCCAGCGCCAGCCCGGTCTCGAGCACAACGCGATGCACCGCCTCACCAGCCCCGTGCTGCGCCGCGATCGCGCGCACGCGATCCAGATCACCCAGGAACATCGCCGCGCCCGACCCACGCTCGACCCGCGTCGCCAGCCACGAGGCGAATGTGCCCGGATCGCTCGCGTCCGGCGCCCCCTCCTCGAACCGCGAGCATGCCGAGCGATACGCACGCTCCCATATCGCCAGATCCGCCAACGATGCGTCGTACGGCGGACGCGACAGCAGACGCCGAGCCGCCCACGTCGCCTGCGGCTCGGACACCAGCTCGATCCACGCCAGAAGATCCTGCACCGCCGGATCATCCGTCGGCGCCTCGCGACGCGAACGCCACGCCGGGATCCGCTCGAGCCGGAGCCCGGCACCGATGCGGTCGAGATCCCCGTGCGATGGCGCGATCACGGCGTACGACGACCACTCACGATCAGGCGACCGCGCTCGATCCAGCCGGATCCAGGCGGCGATCGCCTCGGCGTCGTCGCCCTCAGCCGTCAGGCCGACGCACTCGACCTCGCCCGCGTCGCGCCGATGAGCCGTCATGCGCTTGTCGGGGTCGAACCGGGTCTCGGCACGCCCGATGATCCGCTGCGTCACCGCGACCACGCGCGACGCCGAGCGATAGTTCGTCTCCAAGCGCCGCACCGTGTGCCCAGGCCACGCGCCTGCGAACCGCTCGAACGCGCGATCGTCGGCGCCGCGGAACTCGTAGATCGATTGATCGTCGTCTCCCACGACGCACAGGTCGGGCTCGGACGCGGGCGGCGAGAGCAAGCGCAGCAGCTCGATCTGCGCGCGGTTCACGTCCTGGAACTCATCGACCACCACGTGCCGAGTTTCCGAGCGCACGATCGACGCGGCACCGGGGTGGTCGCGCAGCAACTCGGTCGGCAAGCGAATCAGATCATCCAGCGTGATCCAGCCTCGCTCGCGGCACCGATCGGCGAACAGGCCATACAGCCGCGACCACTCCTCGGCGCGCGTGAGGCGCTCGCGCGCCGCCGCTCGATCGTTGTCGCCCGGATCACCTTTGTCTGTTTCTCGCTCTTCCGATTCACGCTCGCCGCGATCGGCCGCCTCGGCCAGCTCGGCGACCCGCGCCCGGGCACTACGCGGATCGAGTCCCTCGTGGGCCATCGCCTCGATGAAGCGCACGGCGCCGTCGACCGCGGCGTCGCGCCCCGTCGCGGCGGCCCAGCTCAGCAGCCCGTGCTCGCGCGATAGATCTCGCAGCAGGCGTCGGCGCTGGGCCGAGTCGATGATCACCGGCTCACGCGGCAGTCCCAACACATCGGCGAAGCGCTGCACGAGGCCCAGCCCGAAGCGATGGAAGTTCGTCGCGCGCACACGCTCGGCCGGCCCGCTGGTGCCCAGCACGTCCGCCAGGCGGGCGCGCAATGCCTCGGCCGCCTTGACGGTGAACGTGACGGCCAGCACCGACTCGGGCTCGGCGCCCGGAGCGCCGTGCTCGTCACGCGCCGATCGATCCACCAGCCAGCCCACGCGATGCGTGATCACGCGCGTCTTGCCCGAGCCGGGGCCCGCCAACACGATGAGCGGGCCGTCGGCGTGCGTCACCGCGGCTCGCTGCTGCTCGTCGAGTTGCTCGAGCAATCGATGCACGGCGCGAGTCTACGCCGACGCGGCCGCGTCCTTGCGGCGCATGTACAGGTGCACCGCCGTCGTGCCGTAGACGTGCGTCTCTGGACCGTCGGCCGTCTCGAACGTGAGATCGGGCTCGATCCGTTTCGGCTTGGCGCGCTCGGCGTCGCCCCGCAACGCGGCCTCGAAGGCGTCCAACGCCGCGTCGTCCAGCTCGCCCTCATCACCGATCACGATCGACGTGGGCCCTTCGTCCTCGGACGAAGACTCGGACGAACGCTCGGACTCCAGCTCGTGGAAGAAGGGCCACGGCGTGCGCAGCAGGGCGAACCCCGTGTCCGCCAGTCGCCCCACCGCCGACTCGAACTGACGACGCACACGCCGCCAGCCACCGGGCTCGGTCACCAGCGGGTACGGCGGATCGAAGAAGATCAGATCCGCCGGCCTGGGGCACCGGGCCAACGCGCCCGGGCCGAGCGCGTCGCCCACCACCACCTCGCACGTCTCGGCCACGTCCAGATGGTCCACGTTCCGCTGCAACAGCTTGGCGATCTTTTTATCGCGCTCGACGAGCACGACGCGCTCGGCGCCACGCGAGACCGCCTCGAGCCCCATCGAGCCCGTGCCGGCGAACGCGTCGAACACGTGCGCGCCCTCCGCGTGCCCTCGCAGGATGTTGAACACCGCCTCGCGCACGTGATCGGGCATCGGACGCGTGGTCTTCGCGTCCGGTGGGGTCTCGAGTCTCTGGCGTTTCAGCTCGCCGCCGATGATGCGCATGGCATAGACCGAAGGCCCAAGTGGGCCTCCGGTCAAGCCAGCCTGTCATCATTCTGAAGGGGGCGTGCCCGAGGGACGGGCGATCAGCCGTGCGGCTCGGCGGGCTCGGCGACCGCGTCGAGCTGGTCCAGCGGGTACCGCGTGAACGAGGGCGACTCGATGCCCGTCACCACACGCCAGAACGGCTCGCCCTTGCCGTCGTCGAACCAAGAGCGGAATTGCCCGCGCGAGCTGTCGGCGTAGCGATCGAGCAGCCCGCCGCCGACGAAGACCGTCCGGTGCAGCAGCAGCAGGTCGTCGCTCACGTACTCGGCCTCGGCCGCGACACCCGCGAGGGCGTCGGCCACACGGCCGAACAGCACCGGGTTGTGTTGCAGGAGGTTGTCCGCGTCGTGCCAGAGGTAGTAGCGGAACTTGGTGGGCGGATGGCCTGGGAGATCGGCCCGGGCGCGGAGGCGACCGGTGACCCCGCGGGCGCCATCGATGCGGCGCTCGATCGGCCCGAGCGGCAGCATGCGCTCGAGCTGGTAGCACAGCGAGTCGATGTCGGTGATCGTGCGCCCGTAGAGGACGCAGACTTCGGTATCCCGTTGAGCCTGAAGGAACCGTCCGAAGTGCGTCGCGAACCGAAGGCGACGCGACTCATCCTCGGACCAAGCCACAAGGTGGCTCTCGTCCATGAGCTGCAGGATCTCCGCCTGCCAGTTCCAGGCCCCCAGGGCGCCGAGATTGTGTTGAGGCAACGCTCCCATGCCCTCGGATTCCCCATGCCGAGCCAGCCGGAGCTTCCTCCGGTCTTGGCGTTCCTGATCGGCGCCGACTCCTCTTGGGCGTGGTGAACGAAGACCAGCCCTTTCTCCTCGCGGATGGCCGTGTCGGGTCGGCCTCAGACCTCAATCTGCCCCAGAACGCGGATGTAACCAGCCACTCAAAGGGTTTCTTTCGGTTCGATCCCCGTGAGAGAGCCTAGTTTCGCGCAAAAACAGCGCCGTGGGCCCACGGGCCGGCGAGACGCCACCCATGAGAAGGCCACAAAGCGCCTCACCTCGGTGAAGCCCCCAGATCCACACAGACAAAAACTTGGGCTCGATCTCGGCTGATCGGGGGTGCTAGCGAGCTCGATCGGTCACGCCGAGCTCCTCCTCGGCGAGCGTCGCCTCTTCCAGATCACCGCTATCGGGCTTTGTTTGGATCACCGGCTTCGCCTCGGCGGCCGCCGCGATCCGCTTCTCGCCCGAGCCGGCCTTCTTCGACCGCTCGTGGCTCGCGGCCTCGCGGCCGTCCTCGGTGCTCTCGTACACGATCCCGATCGTCGTCTCGGCCTCGCCCAGCACGAGACGATTCACCAGCTCGACGCCCTGCATGAGCGTGTGGTCGGTGTTCGAGACCTCGTACTTCCACATGCCAAAGCGCCCACGCGAGAAGACGTCCCGCGCCTCGAGCCACGGGATGACCTGGCTGAGGATCTCGTCGCGCTCCACAGAGGGAGTGGGATAGCTGTAGTCCGCGTGGTAGTGCCACGTGGTCACGATGTCCTCGCGCTCGCCCGGCTCCAGGAGCCCCGCGTTCTCGAGACCCGTGATCGTCTCCTCGATGATCGTGTCCTTGTCCACCGGCTTGTGGTCGCTGTAGCTCGTCTCGCAGAGCAGCGAGTAGTACCGGTCCTTGTCGGGCGTCATGTTGGGCGAGTAGTTTGAGAGGTACGTCACGCGATAGAACGGGCAGTTGTCCTCGGGGAAGTACATCCAGCTCTTGGTGCTGGGGCACGGGCGCTTGATGCCGACGCCGATCATGTGCCCGCCGGAGTGCTTGAGTTGAGCCGCGGTCGTGCGCACGTCATCGGGCACGTCGCCCGTGATGATGTCCTTGCACAGGATGTCGACGGGCATCGCGGAGATGAGCACGTCGTAGGACTCGGTCGAGCCGTCCTCGAACGTGACGATCTTCTGATCCACGTCGATGGCCTTCACCGTCGCGTTGAGCTTGGTGTGGTCTTTCAAACGCTCGCCGAAACGCCTGTAAAACTCGCCCGTTCCGCCCTTGAGCGGGAACTTGAAGCGGTTGTTGGGGCCCCAGCCGTAGTCGTCGGATTCGAGGATGACGTTCTTGAGTGCGCGGTCGATATCGAGCACCGCGACGCGCTCGCCGATCCAGTGCTTGTTCATCATCTCGGGCTCGTGGGCCCAGACCTTGAAGTTGTACGGCTGCATGAAGTGCTCGGTGATGCCTGACCC
>JBCAXI010000193.1:0-5687 GCA_038534175.1 Planctomycetota bacterium
AGCGTGAACGCGTAGATGCGGGCCGTGATCGGGAAGTCCGGGCTGCGCTGCGCGATGGGCGTGTGGGGCATGGCGCTGCTCGGCGCCACGATCGTCGGCGCGACCGCCTTGATCGGGAAGAAGATGGGCGCGATCTTCCGAGTCTGATTCGTCCCACGCCCACAGTGTGCGACCGCCCGTACCATGTGGCATGGTCGCGCCCGCTTCCTACAAGCCCGTGCTCGGCGTCTCGATGGGTGATCCCGGTGGCATCGGCCCCGAGGTCATCGTGAAGGCGCTGGCTGAACGCGACGTGCGGCTGATGGCGAAGTGGCGGATCCATGGCGTGCGCTCGGCGCTCGAGCGTGCTGCTGCGGCGGCGAGGATCGAGCCCTTCTGGTGGCGGGTGGGCGCTGGTTCGGGGCTGGTCGACACCACGACGGCGCACGATGTCGTGCTGGTGGATCATGAGCACGAGCCGTCCGACACGTCCGTGCACGCCGCCGGTGATACCAAGCTCGGCGGCGCGCTCAGCTTCCGGTTTGTGGAGGACGCGATCGCCGACGCGATGCGAACCGCGGACGATCCGCTGCGCACCAGCGGGCTGGTGACCGGTCCGATCAGCAAGGCGGCGTGGGCGCTCGCCGGTCGCGGCAAGTACCCGGGGCACACCGAGCTGCTGGCGACGCGGTTCCGCGCCAAGCGGTCGGGGATGATGTTCGTCACGCCGCGGCTGCGGGTGATCCTCGCGACGGCGCACGTGCCCCTGATGGAGGTGCGCAATGTGCTCACGATCGGGCGCATCCACGACGCGATCGATCTGGGCGTGGAGGCGTGCCGGAGTCTGGGTGTCGCGGCGCCGCGCGTCGCGGTGTGTGGGCTCAACCCGCACGCGGGCGAGGGCGGGCTGCTGGGCGATGAGGACGAGCGGTTGATCGAGCCGGCGATCCGCGTCGCGCGAGACCAGGTCGCGGCGAGCGGGGGCGAGGTCTCCGGCCCATGGCCCGCGGACACGATCTTCGGCAAGGCCGTGGAGGGGGCGTTCGACCTGGTGGTCGCGATGTACCACGACCAGGGTCTGATTCCTGTGAAGCTGCTCGATCGTGATGAGGCGGTCAACGTGACGGTGGGGCTGCCGAGCGTGCGAACGAGCCCCGACCACGGGACGGCGTTCGATATCGCCGGGCGAAACCGCGCGCATCCGGGCAGCATGGCGTCGGCGATGCGTCTGGCGGCGCGCATGGCGGTGACGGTCGAGGCGACGTCGACGCGCTAGTGTTCCGGCCTTCTCGGGCCGGGCGCGGCTCGCGGGGTGAGGGAGCGCCGCGTGCCATCGAGCCAAGCAACCAGCCAGACCAAGGCGCGCGGCCCGCTGTGGGAGCTGCTTGTCGTCGCCGCGCCCGTCGTCATGACCATGGCGAGCTACACCATCATGCAGTTCGTCGATGCGCTCATGGTGACGCGGATCGGCCCTGACGAGGTCTATCTGGCGGCGCAGTCGAACGGCGGGATCACCATGTGGCTGACCATCGCCGCGGTGCTCGGCGGCGCGACGGTGATCAACACCTTCGTGAGCCAGCACCTGGGCGCGGGCCGGCCCGAGCGCGGCGCCTCGTACGCGTGGGCCGGGGTGTATCTCGCGGCGGTGTGGGCGCTCGTCATGGCGCCCGCGATTCCGTTCCTCGGGAGTGTCTTCGAGCTCGCCGGGCACGAGGGGCGCCTGCTTGAAATCGAGACCGAGTACGCGCAGATCCTCTTTGGCGGCGCGTTCTTCGTGCTCGCGTCGCGCAACCTGGCGCACTACTTCTACGGGCTGCACCGCCCGATGGTCGTCATGATCGCGGCGTTCAGCGGCAATCTGGTGAACATGGTGGCGAACGCGGTGCTGATCTTTGGCATCGACGGGGCGCCGCAGGGATTCCCGCTGCGCGAGCTGTGGATGTCGATCGCTGAGGGGTTGGGCATCGAGGCGATGGGCGTGGCGGGCGCGGCGTGGGGCACGGTCATCGGCAGCGCGGTCGAGCTGGCGATCCCGGTCGCCCTGTTTATCTCGCCCGGGATGGAGCGGCGCTACAAGACACGCTCCTCCTGGCGGATCTCGATGAGGCCCGTCAAGGACATCGTTCGCGTGGGGTGGCCCGGAGGGCTGATGCTGGTCAGCGAGCTGACGTGCTGGAGCTACCTGATGGTGGTGCTGCTGCCGCTGGCTGGCAAGGCGGCGGGCGAGGACCCGGTGATCCACAACGCCGCGGGCTGGGCCGCGCTGCGCTACATGCATCTCAGCTTTATGCCGGTGATCGGTCTGCAGACAGCGGTGACGGCGGTGGTGGGGCGGTACCTCGGCGCGCGCGACAAGGACACCGCCTCGGCCCGTGCGTGGCTGGGGCTCAAGATCGGGATGGTGTACATGGGCGTGTGCGCGGTGGCGTTCGTGCTGCTGCGCTATCCGATGATCGCGCTGTTCGCGGGCGAGCGCACGCCGGAGGAGGCCAGCGAGATGATCCGCATTGGCGCCAGCGTGATGATCGCGGCGGCGGTCTTTCAGGTGTTCGACGCGATGGCGATCGTGATGCAGGGCGCGCTGCGTGGCGCCGGCGACACGGTCTACCCGGGCGTCGTGACGGTCATCACCAGCTGGGTGTTCATCGTCGCGGGCGGGCACCTGCTCATCGAGTTCGCCCCGGGCCTCGGCAGCGTGGGCCCGTGGATCGGTGGGGCGGCGTACATCATCTCGCTGGGCATGCTCATGACGCTGCGATGGATGGGCGGCAAGTGGCGTGAGATCGAGCTGGTCGAGGAGGACGCGGCGGCGAGCGAGTGCCTGGGCGCCGCCGAGGAGGCGGGCACGCTGCCGGGCCTGGCGCCGGCCTCGCCCGCGACGCGGCTCGAGCCCAAGATGAGGCCGCTGGACGCCGAGGCGTCAAAAAAACTTTGATTGGGCCCTTTGTCTGTTTGGGTTGTGGCTGGACAATCGGTTGACCGGCCGTCGACCCCGGCTAGCGTTCGGTTCGCAACGGGACGCGGCGTTCCGTTGTTGTGCGGCACGAGTCCGGCGATCGGCCGGCGATTGAGCGAAGGGCTTCCATGTCGAACGACCCGATGGAACTGGTGATCGGCGCGAGCGCGACGACGGCGAAGGACACCGAGGCGGCGGCGCGTCACGCGCAGGCTGCGACCGCGGCGATGGCCGAGGGCGATCGCGACACGAGCATCGCCGAGCTGCGCAATGCGCACGCGGCGAACCCGTCGGACCAGGCGCTCGCGTTCCGGTTGGCGTATGAGCTCGATCTGGTGGGCGAGGAGGACGAGGCGCTCGGCCTGTACGAGCAGATCTGCGAGCAGCAGCCCGCGCCGATCAACGCGCTGATGAACCTCGCGGTGTTGTACGAGGACCAGAACGACTACGCCAAGGCCGAGCGATGCCTGCGTCAGGTGCTCGAGACCGATCCGAACCACACGCGGGCACGCCTGTTCATGAAGGACGTCCAGGCGAGCCGCGAGATGGTCGTGGAAGACGAGCCCGATCGCGACGCGATGAAGCGCCGCGCCCTGCTCGACACGCCGGTGACCGACTTCGAGCTCTCCGTGCGTGCTCGCACGTGCCTGAAGAAGATGAACATCCGCACGCTCGGCGATCTGCTCCGCATCACCGAGGCCGAGCTGATGAGCTACAAGAACTTCGGCGAGTCGTCGCTGCTCGAGATCAAGAAGATGCTCAGCCAGCGCAACCTGCGCCTCGGCCAGGGCATGGAGGACGCGCATCGCGCGGCCCGGCGCCAGGTGCTCGACAGCCTCAAGGGCTCGGGCAAGGAGACGCTGCTCAACAAGTCGGTCAGCGACATGCAGCTCAGCGTCCGCGCCCGCAAGGCGCTCCAGCTCCTCAACATCCACACGATCGGCGACCTGGTGAGCCACACCGAGGCCGAGCTGATGGGCGTGAAGAACTTTGGCGCCACGTCGCTGACGGAGGTCCGCGAGCGGCTCGTGGATTACGGGCTCGAGCTCCGCACGCTCGACAGCTGAGCCCGCGGGGGATCGGGCGCCAACCGGGGCCCACCAACCGGGGCCCACCACCCGGACCCACCCTCTGGGGCCACCGGTGAGGGGCGGCGCGGTAGCATGACCACGGCGACGCGTGGGGGCCACGCTGCCGAGCCCGGAACGGACGATCCGTCCCGACCGGGCTCGCGGGGCCATAGATGCACGAGAAGCGGGACACGCTGATCAGTGTCGCGGTCGGTGTCGGCCTGCTGTGGATCTTTCTCGCCTGGATCGTCGCGCCGGCGGTGTCGTGGACGCCCCCGGGCGGGCTCGACGCGCACCGCTACGCGTCGGCCTCGGTCACGATCATCGCGTTCGCGCTGTGGGTCTACTTCTTGAAGATGCGCGATCGGCTCGAGGATCGGCTGGCGAAGCTGACCGCCGGGCAGTACTACGAGCGCGACGGCCTGTGCTTCTGGCCGCTCATTCGCGTGCGCCCCGGCGTCGACGGGCAGCCGGGCCAGGCGGAGATCGCGCTGCACTACCAGAACCGATTCTCCG
Source organism: Planctomycetota bacterium (assembly GCA_038534175.1). GTDB lineage: Bacteria > Planctomycetota > Phycisphaerae > Phycisphaerales > UBA1924 > JBCBZM01. Next base: position 4,522 of record JBCAXI010000193.1, read on the forward strand.
GGGCGGCCGAGGCGATCGTGCATCTGCGCCCGGAGCACGGCGCCTACTCGAGCCACGAGGGCGGCGTCGAGGTGCACATGACCTTCCGCGCCGGCTCGGGCGCGTACGGCGTGATCCACCAGCCGATCGGCATCAAGGCCGAGCACCAGGGCGAGCCGATCCGTGTGGAGGTCGCGGCCGCCGTGCGCTGGCCGCTGGGCCAGGGCCCGCGGCTCCGCAGCCACGAGGGCGCCGCGATCGGCACGTTCAACGTGGACTGGGCGCTGGCCTACCGACGCAGCCGTCACGAGCTCTGCGGCGAGATCGAGCTGAAGGACCCCGTGGTGCTGACCATGTCGCTGCCCGACGGCGTGGCGACGAAGGCGGCGCACGTCGAGGCCAGCAACGAGACGATCGAGGAGCTGGACCAGTTGGCCAAGTCGCGCCTGCCGTGAGCCCGCGTCCGCAGCAGCGATCAGTCGTCCAGATTCGGACGCTCGCCGGTGTCCTTGTAGGTCTTGCGTTTGTCGGCGTATTCCTGCGGGTTCACCGGCAGGTCGGGCTCGCGGCCGGCCTTGTGCTCGGCGTGGAGGCGCTCGAGGTACGGCACGCACCAGCCGCAGCCCGTGCCCGCACCGAGGCACTCGCTGATCAGGCTCGCGACCTGCGGATCCTCACGCACGAGGTACGCGCGGATCTTTCGCAGCGGCACGCGGAAGCAGAGACACACGTGATCGTCGGGGTCCATGGGGACAATGTAGGAGGCGGTCAGGCAGTCAGGCAGTGAGGGTGTTGAGGATCTCGAGCACGCCTCGCGCTTCCGGTGCCTCGGCCAGGTCGTCCGCGTGCGGCTTCAGCTCTTCGGCGGCGTTCGAGGGGCAGGCGAAGCGCCCGACCTCCTGGCGGATCGCCAGGTCGCTCATCGTGTCACCGATGCCGAGGAGCTCATCCTTGCGCACGCCGAGGCGGTCGATGAGTCGCCGGATGCCGTTGGCCTTGCTCATGAACGAGAGGTCGGCGTTGATGCACGTCCAGGTCATCGAGAGGCGCAGGTCCCAGCCGTGCTCGTCGCACGCGGCTTGGAACCGCGGCATGACCGACGCACGCAGGTGATCGACCGACTCGTGAAAGATGGTGATGCCCGCCGACTTGCCGAGCTGCAACGTGCAGCCGTCGAGCTCGCGCTC
>JBCAXI010000194.1:0-5634 GCA_038534175.1 Planctomycetota bacterium
GGCGCATCACGCTCGATCATCCGCTGCTCGGCGTGGGGCCCGACCGGTTCCAATCCGCGTTCCATCGGGCCAAGCCGCCCATCTGTCCCGAGGACGTGTCGAGCGCGCACCATGCGCCGCTGGACTTCATCGCCACGCTTGGTCTCGGCGGTCTGGCGTGGGCCGCGATGGTCATTGCGGCGAGCGTCGGACTGGCGCGCGTGATGTTGCACGGCGGCGCCGGTTCGAGGCGTTCCGAATTGAACGACACCGGACAGGATGACGCCGGGTTGGATCCACTTGCGCCCACACAATGGCGACTGCTCGGGCTCGCGGCCGCGCTGCCGGCGCTCGCGGGCGCGTACACCGAGATGCAGATCGCCACGATCGAGGGCGCGGCGGTTCGGATCTTCGCCGCGGCGTCGGCGGTCGTGGTGCTCGTGGCGTTGGTCGCCCTGGGCCAGAGAAGACCGAGCTGGCTGCATGCGTCGTGCGCGATGGGGCTGTGGGTCGTGCTGCTCCATGGGCTGCTCGACGTGACGCTCGTTTGGCCGAACGCGGCGCCGTGGATGGGTGTGGCGATCGGACTGGCGTGCGTGATGTCGCAGCCCGGGCGAGTTCGGGCGCGGCCCGCGTGGCCGGCATGGATCGGGGCGGCGGGCACCCTCTCGGGCGCCGGCGTGATCGGTGTGGCGACCTTTGCGACGGTGCTGCCCTGGGAATCGAGGCTTCGCGACGCCGGGCGACCGTTTGGACCACTCCGCGAGGCCACGCTTGTGCTCTCCTCGCCCACGCCCGATATCGGCACGGCCAGCCAGATCCTCGGCCGCGCACTCGGGCGAGCGGTTCCCCCGAATCCCGCGTCGGTGCAACGGGCGCTTGGCGAGGCGATGTCTGCCTCCAGCGAGCGGGCCATTGTGCAACTCCAAGCCGCCTCCGATCTGATGCCGGGACACCTGGCGACGGCTCGAGCGCTCGGCCGAACGGAGGCGACGTTCGCCGGAGCGGCGGCCTCGTCTGGGCTTGTCGCCGCTCGCCGCGTGGCTCGCGTGCGCCCCGGGTCGGCGACGGCGTGGAACTGGCTCGCGCAAGCGGAGCGGCTCTATGCGACGGGGTCGGTCGCGCCGTCGGCGTCGCTGGACGCTGCCATCCGCTCGGCGGAGTTATCGCCCTACGACTGGACGTCTGCGGCCCGTGCCGCGCGGGCGTTGGAGGGAGCGGGCGAGATGGATCGAGCCCGGATCTGGGCCCAGACGGCGCTCGATCGAGCCCCGCTCAGTCGGCTCGATCCCCTTCGTCTGCCCAGCGCGTCCGAGCTGACGGAACTTGAAGAGATCGTGAAGGCCCCTTGATCCCATGACTTAGGGGTTCAAAGATTCTCTAACGAGGCATCGCGGCGGCTTTCCGCCCGCTCGTTCGGAGGCAGGCGTCATGGACCCAGACAGCGAAGAGGACGCGGCGGCGGCTCACCGCTGACCCCACACGGACGTCCCACCGGTTAAATCGGAGGGCACCGACCTCTTGGCTGCCCGGTTCACCGACGAGCGCCACTCCCATCTGAAAGCAGTTCTTTCCGCGTCGTCGGCGTCCCGCCGGGCGGCGTTTGAAACAAGTCCACGACCCGGCGGCCCGATACTCGGCCGCGGAGACGATTCGCCCCGTCCCGATCCCGTTGAGGCTTGGGGCCAGACACCACAGAGGATGCAGCCATGGGAACCGACCTTTCCAAAGTCCGCAACATCGGCATCTGTGCCCACATCGACGCGGGCAAGACCACCGTCACCGAGCGCATCCTGTTCTACACGGGCAAGAACTACAAGCTGGGCGAGGTGCACGAGGGCACCGCGACGATGGACTTTCTTGAGGAAGAGCAGCAGCGCGGCATCACGATCCAGTCGGCCGCGACCACCTGCGTGTGGGAGCGCAACGACACGCCCTACAAGGTCAACCTGATCGACACGCCCGGGCACGTGGACTTTACGATCGAGGTCGAGCGTTCGCTGCGCGTGCTCGACGGCGCGGTCGCCGTGTTTGATGGCAAGGAGGGCGTCGAGGCCCAGTCCGAGACGGTCTGGCGCCAGGCGGACCGCTACGACGTTCCTCGCATGTGCTTCATCAACAAGATGGACAAGCTCGGCGCGGACTTTGACTTCAGCTTCGACTCGATCAAGAAGCGCTTGGGGGCCAACCCGATCGCGGTGCAGATTCCCATCGGCCATGGCAATGAGCTCGAGGGCATCATCGATCTGCTCAGCATGCGGGCGTTCTACTTCGACGCCGACAGCCAGGGCGCCAAAGTCACCGAGCGGGACATCCCCGAGAACCTGATGGACAAGGCGCAGCAGTGGCGCCACGACATGATCGAGAACGCGGCGTCACTCGACGACAACCTGATGGAGCAGTACCTCGAGGACGAGGGCTCCATCACCATGGACCAGATCCGGGCCGCGATTCGCAAGGGCTGCATCGCACGCGAGTGCAACCCGGTCTTCTGCGGTTCGGCCCTCAAGAACATCGGCGTGCAGCGCTTGCTCGACGGCGTCATCGACTACCTGCCCAACCCGACCGAGGTCCCTCCCATGAAGGGCACCGACCCCAAGGACAAGGAGGTCGCCCTCACGCGTCCGCCCACCGACGACGCCCCGTTCTCCGCCCTGGTCTTCAAGGTCGTCAGCGACACGCACGGCGACCTCACCTACATGCGCATTTACTCCGGACAGCTCAAAAAGGGCTCCCGTGTGCTCAACCCGGGCAATGGGCGCAAGGAGATCATCAGCCGCATCTTCGAGATGCACGCCAAGGACCGCGAGGCCCTCGACGTGGTGGGCTCGGGCAACATCGTCGCGGTCGTGGGCATCAAGGACTCGATCACGGGTGACACGCTCTGCGACGCGGACGACCCGATCATCCTCGAGCGGATGGAGTTCCCCGAGCCGGTGATCTCGATGTCGATCGAGCCCAAGACGGCCGACGACAAGCGCAAGCTGTCAGAGGGCCTGGTGACGATCCGCCGAGAGGATCCGTCTTTCCGGTCGCACTACGACGATGAGACGGGGCAGACGATCATCGCCGGCATGGGTGAGCTGCACCTCGAGATCATCAAGAACAAGCTCGTGCGTGACATGAAGATCGGCGTGGACGTCGGGCGCCCGCGCGTCTCGTACCGCGAGGCGATCCAGGGTGCCGCCCAGAACGTCCGCGGCCTGTTCAAGAAGCAGTCCGGCGGCCGCGGTCAGTTTGGCGACGTCACGATCAACATCCGCCCCTACACCAAGGAAGAGGCCGAGGCCGACGAGCTGGCGTTCAAGGAGAGCGTCGCGTTCAAGTCCGAGATCGTGGGTGGCTCGATCCCGAAGGAGTTCGTCCCGTCGGTCGAGACGGGCGTCCGCCAGACCGCGCTCTCGGGCATCTCCGCGGGCTTCCCGCTGATCAACGTCCGGATTGACCTCGTGGACGGCTCGTACCACGACGTCGACTCGTCGCAGGTGGCGTTCGAGCAGGCCGCGCGTCTGGCGCTGCGTGAGGCGGTCAACAAGGCCGGCTCCGTGCTGCTCGAGCCGATCATGAAGGTCGTCATCCAGACCCCCGAGGAGTACCTGGGTAACGTCACGGGTGATATCTCCTCTCGCCGCGGCATGATCTCGAACACCGAGGATCGCGGGAACACCAAGGAGATCACCTGCGAGGTGCCCCTCTCCGAGATGTTCGGGTACACCACCACGCTCCGCGGCCTGACGCAGGGGCGTGCGGCGAACTCGATGGAGTTCCTCGAGTATCGCCCGATGCCCGCGAGCCTCCAGAAGGAGGTCCTCGCCGAGACCGCCAGCTGAGGCGATCCCAGCCAGACCAATCGAATCCACAACCGCCCCACAGGGGCGGTTTTTCATGCGCGGAGGTCGACCCGAGGCGGAAGATGGCCGAACATCTATCCCTTCCCTCCGCCCCGGAGGGCCTCGGAGCACGACATGCCGACCCGTTATCAGACCGTTCTTCTCTTCGGCGCCCCCGGCGCTGGCAAGGGCACCCAGGGCAAGGTGCTGGGGCAGGTGCCCGGCTTCTACCACCTCTCCTGCGGCGAGGTGTTCCGCAACATGGACATCCACTCCGACCTCGGACGGATCTTCCGCGAGTACTCGAGTCGGGGCGAGCTCGTGCCCGACGAGATCACCGTGAAGATGTGGACCGAGAACGTCCACGCTCAGACGATTCTCAGCATCTACAAGCCGCACGACGATCTGCTCGTGCTCGACGGCATCCCCCGCAACCGGCACCAGGCCGAGCTGATGGAAGAGCACATCCGAGTGCTCGGCGTGATCTATCTTGTGTGCGAAGACAAGGAAAAAATGGTCGAGCGTCTACAGCGCCGCGCGCTCAAGGAGAACCGCGTGGACGACGCCAAGGAGGAGGTCATCCGCCGCCGATGGGAGATCTACGAGGCGGACACCGCCCCAGTGCTCGACTACTACGATGACTCGATCATCCACAAGGTCGACGCGATGGGCTCTCCGGGCTCCGTGCTGCAGCACGTGCTCGAGGTGGTGGTGCCGATCCAGGAGTCGCACTTCGCCAACGCCCTGTCGGGGGTCCCCGAGTAGCGCATCGCGCACTGATGGGCTATGCGCCCGACCCGCGCGTACGCTGTGGCATGCGTCGTGGCTTCACCCTCATCGAGTTGCTCGTGGTCATCGCGATCGTCTCGCTCCTCGTTGGCATCCTCTTGCCGGCGCTCGGCAACGCGCGCATCAACGCCCAGACCACCGTCTGCGGCGCCCGCCTGGCACAGCTCGACGTAGCGCTCAACCTGTACTTCTTTGACCACGACCGCACGCTGCCACAGGTCGTCGTGCCGCTCGGGCCCGGCAACGAGTCTGTGGTCGGCGCCCTCTTTGGTGGCAAAAAAGGCCAGCTGCCGTTCCTTGGCATCGACGAGTACGGCGCCGAGCGTCGGCCACTGAATCGCTACCTGAACACGGGCCCGCCGCCCCCTCCGGACGCGGAGCCGGGCGTGTTTGAGGTCGAGGCCTTCCGCTCGCCCGCGGATCGCGGCGCCGGCAACACGGGCGTGCCGGGCTTCGAGTTCACCGATTCGATGTATGACCTCGTGGGCGCCTCGTACACGCTCAACGACCACGCGCCGGACACCAACCCGTTCGGCGATGACGTGCCGACGCTCGTGCCCCCGCAGGGCGGGCGGATGCCGCCGGTCAGCAACCCGAGCCTGACGTGGGTGCTCGGCTCCCATCCGATCTACAACGACGACGACGGAGCCGATCGCGAGATGCGCTGGTACGGTGCCGGGCGGGGCGATCGCCCGCGTGCGAACCTGCTGTTCCTCGATGGGCATGTCGATCTGAGCGTGCCGGTGGGCGAGGGCACGACCGACACGACCGATCGCTACACGTTTCTGCCCACGCCGAGCCGGGCTCAGTAGCCGCGTCGCCGATTCGTCCGATTGGGCTGCCGCTGCCCCTCCTGCTCAAACGCGTCGTCGTTGGCGCGCGTGGAGCGTGTGCGAGCGTCGAACGTGAGGCCCTGGTAGGCCCATGTCGGCGGGTTGTCGAGGCTGAACCAGCCCCAGAACCCAGGCGAGTTGTACGCGCGCACGGTTGTGGGCGGATGGTAATGGAAGCTGATGGGCACAAACCCGTCGAGGTC
>JBCAXI010000195.1:0-5632 GCA_038534175.1 Planctomycetota bacterium
GCTTGCTCAGTGGAGTGGAAGCGGCACCCATCGAGCAAGCTCGATCTCGCTGTGTGGATCACCGCCGCGGTGGGGCTTATCGCGATTCGGCGTCTCAGCCCGGTTGCGGTCGTTGGCGTTGGAGAACGCCGCACCCGTGCGCAGCTCAGCATGGCCGCCGATGACCTTTGGCGGAGTCTCGATCCGCTCCGCACGACGCGCGAGGGCGAGAGGACCGACCTCGCCAACCAGATCGCCTCGCTTGAGCCTCGTCTCGCCAGGCGCAGCCTGATTGTTGTGATCAGCGACCTCCATGAACAAGAGGCGGTTGGTGCGATCTGCCGCGCCGCCCAACGCCACGACACCGTCACCATTCACCTCAAAGACCCCGCCGAGAGCGGGTGCCTCCGCGCTGGATTCTTCCGCGGCGCCGAGGCCGAGACGGGCGCGGCGTTTCTCGGTCTGGGCCGATCGGCCTGGCGAGAGGACGCGGGTATCGGGCGAGCGATCGCCAGCGCGGGCGGCAGCTACCTCGGTCTGCGAACCGATCGCCCATTCATCACGCCCCTACGCCAGTTCCTCGCCAGCCGAGATGTCGCCGCACGGGGAAGGGGCTGATATGCGGCGTTCAGCGATCATCCTCGCGATGGTGATCGCGGCGCTCGGCGCCCGTGCCCAAGACGCGTCGATGGTCCATGAGCTGATGCACGAGCCGATCACGGAGATCGCCCGTGGTGTCGTCAGCGAGGTCATCATCCCCGCCGATCGTCTCGAGGCCGCTGGGATCGACGGCCTTTGCGCCGCGGTCCGTCAGGAGGCCGAGGCGCCAATCCTCGTTCGCGTCCACCCGATCGGCGATCCAAACGATGGCCTGCGCCCGCACCGCGTGCTGGTCTTCGCCGCGGTGGCCGGTGTCCACGATCTTGCTGAGGCGCTTGAGACCCCCGATGGTCGATCGGCCGCAGCCACGCTTGGTCCAATCCCCGTTGAGGTCGTTTCGGACCTGCCCGAGCACGCCGGCGCCAGCCTGTTCCCCGGCGAGCGATACCCCGTGCGTCTCGCCGGCTGGTACACGCCGCTTGTCTGGTCGCTCGCGATGGGCTGGCTCGTCGTTCCTGCGGTGGTCATCGCGCATCGAGTGCTCCGCGCCCGGCCGCCCGTGGACGAGGCCGAGCCGGTGCCCGAACCGACGCTCGCCGATCAGCTGCGTCCGCTCATCGCCGCCGCCACCGATGGTTCCATCTCGGTGAGCGAGCAGGCTCGGCTCGAGTTGTTGCTCTACCGATCCTGGCGAGCGCGCCTCGGCCTCGCGGGCGCTCCATTGCCCGAGGCGATCGCGCGGCTTCGCACGGACGCGGACGCGGGCGAGCTGCTCTTGGCTGTCGAGCGTTGGCTCCATCGACCATCAATGCCCGACACGCGCGCCACACCCGACGAGGTCACGCGGCTGCTCGCGCCGTACGCCCAGCGTCCGGCGATGAGCGCGGGTGAGGATTGTGAGCGGCCACACGCGTTCGGGAGGACCAGCACCGGATGACCTTCGTCTATCCACAGATCCTGCTGCTCCTGACGATCCCGACGCTGCTGCTGGTCTGGGGTGTTCGCCGCAAGGCCGCGGGCGTCGCGATGCCCTTCGATCATCGCGAGCATCCAAGGCGTCGTGCATTGGGTGCCGCGCTGCGAGGGCTCGAGCTCTTGCCCGCGATCCTCCTCGCGTTGGGCGTGGTATTGCTCGCGCGGCCGCAGACCCTCCGCGTACCCAGCCAGGAACGCGTGCTCACCAACATCCAGATCTGCATGGATGTCTCGGGCAGCATGAATGGGGACGGCCGCTACGAGATGGCCGCTTCGGCGATCGAACAGTTCACCCGGGCGCGGGAGGGCGACGCGATCGGGTTCACGCTGTTCGGCTCGTATCAGATCCGGTGGGCCCCGCTGACGCGCGATCTCGACATCATCCGCCGCGCGCTGCCCTTCGCCGACCCGAGTAACCAGCCGCCGGGCATGGGCGGGACATCGATCGGCGCCGCGCTGCGGTTCTGTCGCGACAACATGATGACCGAGGCGGAGGAGGGCGACAAGCTGATCGTGCTCGTCTCCGACGGGCGCAGCTCTGACCTGGGTGGCGGCGCGACCGACGAGATCGCCGCCCTGCTCATTGACTCGGGGATCCAGCTGTTCCATATCCATGTCGGGAGTGGGGCGGTGCCTTCCGAGGTCGCCGACATCGCCGAGCAGACGGGCGGCGACGCCTTCGTCGCGACCGACGAGGCCGGTTTGCAGCGCATCTTTGCTCACATCGACGCGATGCGTCCCGAACGCTTTCGGCCCGCGGCGTCGGTTCCCACCGACGAAACGGCGATGTTTGCGATCGTCGGTCTTGTTCTGCTTGGCACGCAGACGCTCGCCTCGCTCGTCATGAGGTACACGCCGTGGTAGCCCTCACCGATCCGCTGACGCTGGGCACACTGCTTGCCGTGGCCGTTGGTTTGATCGTCGCCGTGGGTGAGGTGCTGCACCGGCGTCGCACGGCGCGAGTGCGGTACCTCGCGTTCGGACCCACCGGCAGGCCCGCTCCGTGGGTTAACGCGACGCACGCGCTGCGAGTCGGCGCGTTGGCGATCACCGCCTTCGGCCTTGCCGTCCTCCTCGTCGTCGAGCCGAACACCATTGAGGTCGAGCCCGACCCCGAGGCGTCAAAGCACGTGCTCGTCTGCATCGACGCCTCGCCCAGCATGTTCGTTGCCGATGCCGGTCCCGACCCCCGCGACCTCCAGAGCCGAACCGTGCGCGGCGGCGAGGTCGTCCAGGCGATCCTCGACCGATTGGATCCCAAGAAGACGCGCGTGACTGTCGTCGGGGTCTACACCGAGGCGATCCCGGTCGCGATCGAGACCTTTGACAAGCAGGCGGTGCGAAACTTTTTCGACGGCGTACCGATGTACGCCGCGTTCGAGCCCGGCCCGACGCTGCTCCGCGCCGGTGTCAACGAGGCCATGAAGCTCGCGTACGACTGGCCCGCCGACTCGGCACTCCTGCTCGTCGTGAGTGATGGCGACAGCGGCGGCGGTCGAGCGGTCACGCGCCCGCCGCCGGCCATCGCGGACGCCATCGTGGTCGGTGTCGGCGACGCGCGTCGGGCGACCACGGTCTCTGGGCACCGTTCTCGCCAAGACGCTCGCTCACTCCGCGAGCTCGCCTCGAGGCTCGGCGGGATCTACTTCGACGCCAACACCCGCCACCTTCCGAGCGCCGTGCTCTCCAGGGTTGAGATGACCACGCCCGATGCCGCCGGCGCGTTCGGCTGGAGGGAGGTCGGCGTTGCGTTCGTCGTCGCCGGCACGACAACGCTCGCCGCACTCACGCCTCTCCTGGTGGCGTTCGGGCGACCGCGAGCGCGCGTGGTGCTCGATCGCCCCGTCCCGATCGTGCGAGCCGTGAGAGGAGGCGCGGTGTGATTCGAACGCTGCTCTGGTCGGTGTGGGCGATCATTCCTGTTCTGGCGCTCTCGTATCACTTCGGGCCAGGCCAGACGCATCTGGCCCGCGACCGCGCCGCATCGCTGCTCGCCGAGGCCCGCCAGGCCGAGGCCGAGGCCGAGCGTCTACACAAGCTGGCGTTCGATGCGCACTTGGCGGTGTTCGAGGCACAGCGACGCGCGTTCATCGATACGCGCATCAAGCCCGAGGACATCCCCGAGGCCGCGCGCGCCGCGGTCGAGCGAGAGCGCGACGCCTACGAGCGATCGGCCGAGGCTTGGGCTACCGCGGCGGAGTTGTACGGTGAGGTCGCGTCGCTGCTGAGCGGAGAGGGCGTGCACGCCGCGAGCACGGACCGTGGCGCGATCGGTGAGACGGACCGGTTCGACGCGATCGCGCTGGCCGAGGCCCGGGCGTTGGTTGGCGCTGGAGAAGTGTTTAATGGCGTGTCACGACTCGAGTACGTGTTGGACAAGCGGGTGGCTGCGGGCCAGGCCGAGGGACGCGCGGCGGGGCTGACCTCGTCGGTGCGTGAAGAGCTGGCGGCGGCGAAGTACATCGGCGCGCGACTGCTGCGCGAAGAGGGCTTTCCAGGTGATGTGTGGAGAGGTGTCGCGACCGAATCGAGGCAGCACTACACGCTGCTAGCGCAGCGCGAGCTGGAAATCGCGGACGGACCGGAAGCCCAGAGACTCCGGCTCAACGTCGAGCGCGTGCTCGACCTGGAGCAGAGCGATCGATCGCAGCTCGACGGCATGCCGCTACCACGTCGCTCGCCGAGAGGGCGACGCCCCGGCGATGGCGATCCCAGAGATGGTCAAGGTCAGGCTCCAACGCGTCGCCCTTCCCGCGGGCCGCCGGCAAGCGGGGCTTCCACGTCATTGCCATTCGGACCGGGGTGGTAGGCATGTCGACGAATCGGACCAGGTTTCGAGAGCGTGTGCGCATGAGCAAAGGGGTTGCATGATGGCTGTTGATCGGAGTGTCCGAGCGTTGGTGAACCCTGCGTGGTCTCTGGTCCTGTTGGCGCTGGCGTGCGCTCCTGCGATGTCGCAAACCGACTCGGGGCGGCCCGAGACGTTGCAGGCCGAGTCCGAGGACGCGTCGGCCGATGCGTCTGGGCAACTGAGCGATGAAGAGATCACGGTTCTCTACGACACCTACGCCTCGCTGCCCAACGCTGGGAGAGAGGCGATGGTCGCGGTCTACGTGGATCTTGGGATCGACCTGGAAGCCCTGATGGCGATCAAGCAGGCCGAGGAGCGGAAGGCCGCCGGAGACGGCGGGCGATCCTCGGCGCAACTCGCGAACATCATCCGCAAGATGCGTTTCGCTCGACAGCCGGAGGAGGTGCTGGCGGCGCGGGCGCGCATCGGGATCAAGCCCGAGCCGCTGCCGGCCGAGGACGCGCCCGTGCCCGAGCTCACGGGCTGGATGCGTCGGCACGTCATGGCGGGCGAGTGGGAGGCGTTCGCGACGTTTCTGGCCGAGCGCGCGGGTGACGAAGCCGAGCAGATCTACTCCCATGTGCTCCAGTCGACGAACGATGACAAGTCGGAGCTACTCCCCGAGGACGTGCTCGGCCTGTCCGAGGCCGCGCCCACCGAGCTAACCGAGTGGCAGATCAACGCGCTGGCGGCGTTGCTGAAGCGTGCGTCATCGAGCTCGAGTCTCGAGCCGCTCCTGGCCCGCATCGAGAACGGCACAAAGTGGTTCGGTCCGAACGACGACGCGTCTCGTGCGCGCACGGCTCGGCTGCTTGTCTCAGCGGGCCTGGCGGAGCGCGTGATCGATTACCTTCCGCCTCTCGACAAGGCCCGCGAGGACGCCGACGAGGTGGAGATCATCGGGCATGCCGAGCACCGGGTCGCGCTCGCCCTTGCCGGCAAGGACGCCGACGCCAACTACCGCGAGGCCTGGAACCTCTTCGGCGAGGTCGGATTGATGGAGGGTGCCGAATTCGAGATGCGGCTCGGCGCCATCGGGCGCGCGGTCGGACTGCTGCCGCGTGTTCCGCCCAAAGCGGGCGCCGAGTGGCTGACGCGGGTTCTTCACAGCGAGCAGGTCGCCGCCGCGACGCTGCAGTCCATCGCGCTCGAGTCGCTCCGCGTTGGCGAGGGGCGTGTCGAGGAGGCCGTGGCGGCGCAGTCGATCCTGACCATGAAGGAGGCCGT
>JBCAXI010000196.1:0-5629 GCA_038534175.1 Planctomycetota bacterium
GACCGGAGCCGTCGTCTACATCGGCGCCTGCAAGTCCGCCTTCGACCGCTCGATGTCGACGCCGGTGTCGACGATGACGCCGTACTCGGGGAAGGCGGCGCCGTGGGAGACGATTGAGACGACGTCGTATCCACCGAGGGACTTGAAGTCATCGAGGGTGATGTTGGTATCGGAGGCGCTGGCGCCGAGCTTTGAGGTGACGCCGAGTCCCGCGTCCTGAAGGATGCCGGTGATGTCGTCGGTCTCGTCTCCGCCGCCGTTCTCGAACTGGTAGAAGTAGGGCCCGAGGGCGAGGGCGTCGTTGCCGGTGGTGTTGGCGGGGATGCTCGTGGCGCCGGAGGGATCGACGGCGTCGGGGCCGCCCCCGCGCTGGCCCTGGTAGTCGGCCTCGTTGAGCAGGGCGACTCCAAGGATGCCCTCGACGGTCTGCCAGGTCAGGCCCTCCTCACCCACTCGGACGGAGTCGGGCAGGACGCCCGGGGCCTCTTCGACTTCTTGTGCGATGGCGGCGAGGTCGAGCACGCCGCCAGTCGCCTGGGAGAGCTTGCGCTGGAAGTCGGTGTTCTGGTCGGTGATCTGATCGAGGCGAGCTTGGGTGGGCGCGTCGATGCTGGTGACGGTGTCGGTGGCGCGGCGGTCCGGGAGCGTGGAGAGGGAGGCCTCAAAGATGCGCTCGCGGGCGGCGGGCGCGTTCCAGACATAGCAGGCGGCGAAGATGCCGTCGCCTGCGACAAGGTCGCCGATGGTGGCGTCGCCGTTGTCGAAGAGCTCGAGCGCGGGGGCGTCGTCGCCCTCCTCGTCATAGAAGATGACCTGCGTGTCGAGGGTGGCGAAGGGGACGTAAGCGGAGAAGAAGACCTCGGTCGCCGAGTTGACGAGGACGCGGTCGATATCGGAGTCGAGCGTGACGATCTCGGAGGCGTGGCCCGGGATGGCCATGGACGAGATGTTCTGCGAGGTCCAGGCGCTGCCGGGGAGCCATGAGTAGCGGATGAGCTCTCCGTCGGCGTTGGGCCCGACGAGGTTGAACTGGCCTTGGGGTGTGACGGTGGCCTGGACGGTGGCGCCGAAGTTGTCGGTGACGCCCGGCTGCGAGGTGAGCGAGTCGACGTTCCAGTTGGTGAGGCCCGGGGCCCACCAGTAGGCGGTGAGGTCGCCGTTGCCGGGGGCGGAGTCGGCGCGGACGCCGACAACGTTGAGCGCGCCCCACGAGGTGACGAAGCTGGAGACGCTGTTGGGGTCGAGCGCGGGGCCGTCGAAGGACTCGCTGAGGTTGACGGTCTGCCAGTCGCCGGCGAATCGCGGGATCCACCAGACGGCCTCGAGGGATCCCTCGGTGGTCATGCCGGCGATGTTGATGCCGCCCCATGAGGTGAGGAAGGGCGTGATGGCGCCGACGAACCGTGGGGCACCGGTGATGGCGCTGAGGTTGGAGGTGTTCCAGTCGAGCCCGAGGCGAGGCTTCCAGAAGGTCTGGATGTCGCCGCTGGCGTCGAGCCCGGCGAGCGTGGTCTGGCCCCACGAGGTGACGTAGGTGGTGATATCGCTGACGAGCGAGGGCGCCTCGAAGCCTCGGCTGGTGAGGTTCTGAGAGATGTTGAGGAAGCGCCACTCGGGCGTTTGGGCGTTGGGATCGGGGTCGAACTGCTGGGTGTAGAGGACGACCTCGCCCAGCCGGTTGATGCCGGCGACGTTGGCCTCGCCGTTTGGCCCGATGAACGCGGTGAGGCTGGCGAGGGGCGTCTGGCTCTCTGGAGTGTTGGAGATGTCGTTGGCGTTGACGGCGCTCCAGGCGCCCTGGGGGTCGCGCGTGAGGACGTGGAGTGCGAAGTCGCTGACCACGGCGCCACGCGTGAGGCCGGTGCGCGCGTCGGTCCAGGTGACGAGCTCGGTCTGCGCGTTGCGCAGGCCGACGCGGCTGAGGACGTCGGTGGCTTGCCAGGAGGCACCGCCGTCGTCTGAGGTGAGGAGTGTGGGTCGATCGGCGAGGTTCTCGAAGGCGACGGTGAGGGCGCCGTCGGCGCGGGCGGAGCCATCGATGCGGGCGTTGGCCCGCGCGGTCATGCCGGCGTAGCGGATCGTGGGCGAGTCTTCGAGGACGATGGAGGGCGGAGTGTAGTCGGCGTGGTGCTGGCCCGCGCCGATCTGCAATGGGTCGTCTGAGAGGAGTTGGCGCGGCTCGAGGTTCTCGAGCAGTTGCTCGACGCTTCGGTTGGCGTTTCGGCTGGTCAATCGGCCAGCGGTTCGCGGGTTGGGCCGGGTCGGTCGGCGTCGCGTCGGGACACGCGGGAATCGGTGCATCTCGAAACTCCCAAGTGGGTGACGCGGCGCGGGCCTGCCTGCCCGGTTTGGCCGCGGCGTCACTCGATCTGGTTGGCAATAGGGCCAACCCACGCAGCTTACCCCGGGAAGGTCCCTGGATGGCGCCGCGTTTTGGAGGCGGGGGCGATTCTGGAGGGAATCGCGTCTGGAGGGATGGCGCGTCCCAGAACGGCGAGGTTGCCGAGCTGACGGAACGGTTCCTCCGGGTGAACACGAGGGGTTCGCGCTCGGGGCCCCTCGTATGCTGGCGTGATGAGTGGCTATGACGGACCAACGATCGATCCGGGGTCGGAAGGCGACCCCGGGAATGACCCAAACCGGGAGGGCGATGACGCCCCGAGCCGCGAGGACGCGCGGACGGAGGATCTGTCGCCGGATTCTGCGGCAGGGGCTCGACCGACGGTGCGTCTGAGCGAGCGGCGTGACGAGGAATCGCTCGAGAGCACCGAGGTCGGCCCTTATCGGGTCCGATCGGTGCTGGGCGAGGGCGGCTTTGGCGTGGTGTACCTCGCCGAGCAGACCGAGCCGGTCCGACGGCGGGTGGCGCTCAAGGTCATCAAGCCTGGCATGGACACGCGGGCGGTGGTGGCGCGGTTCGAGGCCGAGCGCCAGGCGTTGGCGGTGATGGACCACCCGTGTATCGCGCGTGTGTTCGACGCGGGGACGACGCCGAAGGGTCGCCCGTTCTTTGTGATGGAGTACGTGCGCGGCGTGCCGCTGACGGAGTTTGCCGCGAAGCAGCGTCTGACGCTCGAGGCGCGGCTGAAGCTATTCCAACGCGTGTGCGAGGCGGTTCAGCATGCGCACGGCAAGGGCATCATCCACCGCGACCTGAAGCCCTCGAACATTCTGGTGGAGTACGAGGACGGGCAGGCGACGCCGAAGATCATCGACTTTGGTGTTGCAAAGGCGATCGACCAGCGTCTGACGGAGAAGACGATCTTCACCGAGCAGGGCCAGATTCTTGGCACGCCGGAGTACATGTCTCCGGAGCAGGCGGAGATGTCGGGGCTGGACATCGATACGCGGACGGACATCTACGCGCTGGGCGTGGTGCTGTACGAGCTGTTGACGGGCGAGCTGCCGTTCGATCCGAAGAGTCTGCGTTCGGCGGGTTACGCGGAGATCCAGCGGATCATCCGTGAGGTGGACCCGCCGAAGCCGTCGACGCGGATCTCGACGGCGGGCGCGACGCCGCGACCGACGCCGCGGATCGCGCACGACCGCTCGATGGAGACCAAGGACCTGACGCGTCGTCTTCGTCGCGACCTGGATTGGGTCGTGATGAAGTGTCTGGAGAAGGACCGCGAGCGTCGGTATCCGACGGCGACGAGTCTTGGGGCGGAGATCGCGCGGTATCTGAAGTTTGAGCCGGTGGAGGCGGGGCCGCCGAGCGTGGGCTACCGGCTGGCAAAGCTGGTGCGTCGACGCCGTGGGGCGCTCGCGTCAGCGGCGATCGTGCTGCTGGGCTTGGTAGTGGGCGTGATCGGTCTTGCGATCGGGCTCTCGCGCGAGTCGGCGGCGCGGCGTGAGGCGGACGTGCGGGCGCAAGAATCGGCGCAGATTGCGGCGTTTACTACGGACATTTTGACCGGCGTCGATCCCGAGGTGGCGGGGGGATACGACCAGACGCTGTTGAAGCGGATCTTTGATGACGCCGCGGCGCGTGTGGAGGCGGAGGCGGCGTTGCGGCCGCGGGTGGAGGGCGCGATCCGTGTGGCGCTCGGGCGGGCGTACAACTCGATCGTGTCGTCGTCGGAGGCCGAGGCGCAGCTGCGCAAGGCGGTGGAACTGCGCACGTCGGAGCTTGGCGCGGAGCATCCCGAGACGCTGGACGCGAAGGAGGCGCTCGCGGAGGCGCTGTGGGACCTGGGGCAATTTAAGGACGCCGAGGCGGCGTACGACGAGCTGCTGGGTGTTGGGAGCTGGAATGACCGGGGGCGGCTCTCGTTGCAGAGCCGTCGGGCGACGGTGATCGCGATGGGGGCCGAGCGTTTGGACGAGGGGGCGACGGCGTTGGCGGGCGCACTGGAGGCGCAGGCCGCGGCGCTCGGCGGCGATGACGAGGACACGCTGCTGACCACGCGGCGTCTGTCGTTCGTGCGTGAGTTGCAGGAGGATCGTTCGGCGGCGTTGGCGTTGAGCGAGCGAGCGCTCGAGGGGCACCGGCGCACGCACGGCGAGGATCATCCGCTGACGATTTTCGCCGAGCAGCGTGTGGCGACGGCGACGCTGCAGGCTGGCGACACCGCGACGGCTTTGGGCCTGCTCTCGGACGGTTTGGCCAAGCAGCGGCGACTGCTCGGTGATGAGCATGGGACGACGCTGGGCACGATGCAGGCGTTGGGTGTGGCGCATCGGCGAGGCGGACGCCCCGAGGCCGCGCTGGAGCATCTGGCGCCGGCGGTCGAGCTGCACCTCAAGAAGTACGGACGATCGCACGTGGAGACATACAAGGCGCTGATGGCGGCGGGCTCTGCTGGGATGGACGCGGGGCGGCATCTGGCGGCGGCGGGCTGGTACGCCGACGCGGTCGCCTCGGCACAGGGGGCCGATGGGGCGCCGGCTTTTTATGAGAGCTACGCGGTGGCGTCGCGCGGGCGGGCGTTGTCGGCGTTGGGGCGTGATGAGGAGGCCGAGGCCTCGCTGCTGGATGGTTATGAGGGTTTGTCGGCGTCGCGGGGCGCCGACGATGCGCTGACGCGTCGGACCGCGTCGTACCTCGCGGATCTGTACGAGCGGCTTGATCGGGCGTCGGAGGCCGCGCGGTGGCGTGATCTGGCGGACTGAGCGTGGTGGTGTGGGCCGTGGGGGCGTGGCGTCACGCGGGTTGACTGTTCACTAGCATGTCGATCCATGACTCTGCTGCTTGTGTATCTCGCGCTCGCGATCGGTGTTTCGTTTCTTTGTTCGCTGACCGAGGCGGTGCTGCTGACGCTCAACGTCTCGGACGCCGAGATGATGACCAACGCGGGCAAGCGGAGCGGCGCTCGGCTCAAGCGGATGAAGACGGAGATCGACCGCCCGCTGGCGGCGATCCTCACGCTGAACACGATCTCGCACACGATCGGCGCGGCGGGCGTGGGCGCGCAGTCCGCGGTGGTGTTCGGGAAGGCGTGGCTGGGGCTGGTTTCGGCGGTGCTGACGCTGCTGATCTTGGTGGTGTCGGAGATCATTCCGAAAACGATCGGCGCGACGTACGCGCGTCCGCTGGCGGGGCCGACGGTCGCGATGATCCGCTGGATGATCTGGCTGACGTATCCGGTGGTGGTGAGTCTCAACGCGTTGTCGAAGGTGCTGCGAGGGT
>JBCAXI010000197.1:0-5624 GCA_038534175.1 Planctomycetota bacterium
CAGGTCCAGCCGATCGAGACGCAGGCGAGCGACGGCGGCGCCGCGGCCGCGCGGGGCACCGGACAGGTGCGCCGCGATCAGCTCGTCGGCGCGAGCGCCCGAGATCCGAACGATCGCGCGCGGCGCGTGCCCGAACGGCGTGGCGAGCGCGACGATGGTGTCGCCGTCGTGCACGCGGGGCTCACTTTTTCTTCTTGCGCTTCACCTGGGGCAGGCCCTTGGGCTTGCGCTCGCGGTCGCGCATCATCTCTTGGCGGGCCCGTTCGTTGGCGCGGCCGCCACCGGACTGGCCTTCCTCGCGCGCCCGCTGCTGGTCCTCGATCATCTTCTGCAGACGGTCCATGAACCCGCCGGACTTCTTGGCCTTCTTGGCGTCCTTGTCCTTGGGCTTGGGGTCAAGCAGGCCCTTCTTCTCGGCGTCCGCTCGGATGTACCGGCTCTCGAGGATGCCAAGCGTCGAGCTGGTGATGAAGTAGAGCGAGAGCCCGGCGGGGGCGGCGTACATAAAGACCGGGAACATCACGACCATCATGATCTTCATGAGTCGCGCTTGCGATTCCTGCTCGGGAGTCATGGCGCCGCTGGTGGGTGGGGTGAGGTACTTCTGCTGCAGGAAGAAGACCACGCCCATGAGCAGCGGGAGGATGTTGAACGAGTCGATCTTGATGATGCCCAGATCGAGCGCGCCGGGAAACTTGAAGAAGCTGTCGGGCTGGGCGAGGTCTCCGAGGAAGGACCACGCGCCGCCGGAAATGGTCTGGAAGACGCCGTAGAACGCCGGGGCGTGGCGCATCTCAAAGGAGTAGTAGAGCGTGGCATAGAGCGCAACCCAGATGGGCATCTGCAGGAACATGGGCAGGCAGCCGAGCATGCCGGCGGGATTGACGCCCTCCTCGCGCATCAGGCGCCCCATCTCCTGCTGGAGCTTTTTCGGGTCGTCCTTGTACTTCTTCTGGAGCTCTTTCTGCTTGGGGCCCATCGCCTGCATCTGCTTGCCGAATCGCTGCATGCGGATCTGCGACCACCGCGTGATGGGGTGCAGGCACGTGCGCACAACGACGACGAGCAGGATGATCGCCAGGGCCCAGTCGCGCACGAGGTAGTCGTGGGCGAAGAGCAGGACGGTGTGCAGCGATTCGGTGAGCCAAGAGAAGGTGCAGAACGAGCACGGGCCGCCGAGGTTGTAGGCGACGACGCCGGCGAGGTTGAGCGCCCTGCCCGCGGGCTGCACGTTGATGACCTGTCGCGAGAGCGGGCCGGCGTAGACCCCGTGCGAGAACGAGAGCGCCTCGCCCGGCTCGATCGTGCGCACGGGCGTGGCGAACCGGAGCATCAGCCCATCGCCATCGAAGCGATCGGCGAGCACGCGATCGACGCGCTCGAAGACGGTCAGCGGCCTCGGGTCGCCCTGGCCCTCCGCATCGAGCGCCACCAGCGGGTGCACCGCGACGCCGAAGTAGCGGTTGGTGAACGCGGTCCAGACCAGCGTCCAGTTGCCCTTGTCCGAGCGGCTGTTGGGCCACACGGGGCGCTCGGCGGGATACCACTCGATGGGCTGGACGTTGCCCGAGCTGTCGCGGACGTTCTCGGTGACCTTGCCGCCGAGCAGGCTCCCACGCCCGGCGAGGCGACCATCGGAGACAACGAACTGCTGGTTGGGGTCGCGTTGCGGATCGAGGAAGTAGCCGAAGCGGACGCGGCGTTTGTCGCCGCCGTAGAACGACTCCTGGCGGAGGTCCACCGGACCGGACTGGTAGACGCGCAGGCGCATCGTCTGGTCGGTGAGATTCTCGGCACGCTGGCGCAAGCGCAGGTCGAACGAGCCCTCGTCGAGCTGGTATCGGCGTTCAACACGCACGACGCGCTCGCCCGCGTCGTTGAGGACGTAGGCCTCGAACGCGCCGGGCTCGGGTCGACCCGAGGCGTCTTCGATGGCGCGCCAGATGGGGTCGGCCTCGCCGGCCGACTCGACGCTCATGGGCACGTAACGCCCGTTGATCTCGACGCCGAGGACGGCCATGGGCGTCAGACGCCCGGCGGGGTAGGTGTTCTCGGCGATGACGAGCGCGTGCTCCTCGCGCTGGACGGTCTCGTAGTGCTTGCTCAGGCGCAGCTCGGCGATGCCGGCGCCGACAGGTGAGAAGGTGACGAAGGCCTCGTAAGGGCTGGGCGTGTCCTCGGTCTCGAGCTGGCCCATGGAGGGCGCCGACCAGAGGCCGCCGGGGCGGTCGAAGCGTTCGGCGCGATACGACGAGGTGTCGGCGGGCAACGCCTCGGGGGACGGGTCCGACGCGGATGACACGGGCGCGGCTTCCGAATCGGCGTCGGGCCCGATCGGAGGCGGGGATGCGTCGGCATCGGTCTCGACCAGGTCGGGGCCCGCGGGCTCGTTCGGCGCGACCGTCTCGGGCGGCGAGTCAGCGCTGGTGTCGGCGACGGGCGCGCCGTCTTCGGTGGCCGGCGCCTCGGCCCGCTGGTTGGGCGTGGTGGCCTGCTGGCGGCTCGCGGGGTTGTTGCTGTTGACCCAGACCGCGGCCGCCACGCCGATCCCGCCTAGGGCGAGCACGAGCGGCACAAGCAGCCGGAGCAGCGTGTTGGGCTTGCCGGCGATGGGACGATGGGATGGGCTTGGTTTTTTAGAGGACATCGGCTGGGCATCCTTGGCGCCCTGCCGGCGCGGCGTCGATCGATTTATGCGGCGCCCGGATCAACGAACGGGACGCGATCATGCTCGGATTCGCGTCCGTCAGCGTTCATCGGCCCTCGTACAGGCGGTCGCCGAGCCAGTCGTGCAGCTCGGGCACGGCCTTGATCTTGTTCGCGGTCACGTCGATGTCGTACTCGACCCGGTGGAACTCGATCCCCGTTTCGCTCAGCACGGCGTAGCTCGCGCGGGGGTCGTGGTCCCGCGGCTGGCCGACGCTGCCGACGTTGATGATCGCCTTCTCGTTCTCGTTCAGCTTGTACGTGTTCTCGCCCAGCTCGCCGGGGGGGTAGAAGTCGGGCTCGTCGGTGAAGACGCCGGGCACGTGGGTGTGCCCGCAGATCGCGATGCGATCGATGCGCTCGAAGATGGACTCCATCTTGTCGGGCTGGGTGACGGCGTCATCGGGAAAGATGTACTCGTTGATGGGTCGGCGCGGCGAGCCGTGGACGGCGAGCACCGGCGTGGCGCCGTTGACCTGCTCGACGACGCGGACACGGAGGCGTCCGAGAAACTCGTAGCGAGCGGTGCGGTGCTCGGCGTCGGTCTCGGCGTCGAGCTGGCCTCGGGTCCAGTAGGCCGCGGCCTCGGCGCCGGGGTTGAAGTTGGTCGGCTCGTAGAGGACGCCAAAGTCATGGTTGCCCATGAGGGACCAGGCGCAGTGCTCTCGGACGAGATCGACGCAAGCGAGGGGCTCTGGCCCGTAGCCGATGATGTCTCCGAGGCAGATCACGCGATCGACGCCGCGAGCCTTGATGTCGGCAAGCACCGAGCGCAGGGCCTCCGCGTTGCCATGGATGTCACTGATAATGGCGGTGGGCACAAGCACTCCTGTCCGGCGCCGACGGAGGTCGATTTGGGGCCGGCAACCCCGCTTGACGCTCCGCAGCGCGGCCCCGATCGGGCCCGCGCAACGCTGGAATCGGCATGCTAGGGGCCGCCCGAGGATCCGGCAACGCGCCGTCCTCCCCGCTACCGGGGTCGGTGCGACGCTTCGCGAAAGACACGCGCGGAAACAACCGAAGAACCGGCAGGGATCCCTAGCATCAGTGGTCGTGCGTGCGACTCGGGAAGGCCCCGGGGGCCGCGGATCGCGACCGTCAAACTGGAGAGGCCATGCCCGCCGCCAACGTCAGCTACCAGCGCACGCGCGAGATGACGATCGATGAGCTGCTGCTCGAGAATCGGATCGTCTTCCTCACCAGCGACATCAACCACGCCAGCGCCACGCGGGTGATGATGCAGCTGCACTACCTGGACCGCGAGAAGCGCGGGCAGGAGATCAACTTCTACATCAAGAGCCCCGGCGGCAGCGTCGACGAGACGCTCGCGCTCTACGACACCATGAAACTGCTCGGGAGCCCCGTGAGCACCTACTGCATCGGGTACTGCTATTCCGGCGCCGCGGTGCTGCTCGCCGCGGGCGAGAAGGGCAAGCGGTACATGCTGCCCCACGCCAAGGTGATGATTCACCAGCCCTACGGCGGCGTGACGGGCCAGACCGAGGACATCAAGATCCAGGCCGAGCGGATCATCAAGGACAAGGCCGAGCTCAACCGCATCCTGAGCGAGTGCACGGGCCAGGACATCGAGCGCGTCCACGCCGACGGCGAGCGCGACAAGTACTTCAACGCGCAGGAGGCCCTCGACTACGGCCTCGTCGACGAGATCCTTAACCTGCCCGAGCCCAAAGAGAACGGCAAGTCGTAACCGCCTCGCTCGATCCGCCAGACGCTCGACCCAACAAGCGAACCACCCAGAGGAACCGAACCCATGGCTTCCAACTCCCACCTCGTCCCGATCGTCGTCGAGCAGACCGCCCGCGGCGAGCGCAGCTACGACATCTTCAGCCGCCTGCTGAAGGACCGCATCATCTTCATCGGCACGCCGATCGAGGACCAGATGGCCTCGCTGATCGTTGCCCAGCTTCTGTTCCTCGCCAACGAGGACGCCAACGCCGACATCCACGTCTACGTCAACAGCCCCGGTGGCTCGGTGACGGCGGGCCTGGGCATCATCGACACGATGAACTTCATCCGCCCCGACTGCGCGACGTACATCATCGGGCAGGCCGCGAGCATGGGCTCGCTCATCGCCTGCAGCGGCGCCAAGGGCAAACGCTACTGCCTGCACAACAGCCGCAATCTGATGCACCAGCCGCTGATCCACGGCGTCATGGAGGGCCAGGCGACTGACATCGAGATCGAGGCCCGCGAGATGCTCCGCCTCCGCGATCGCCTCTATCAGATCTACGCCGCGGCAACGGGCCAGACGACCGACACGGTTGCCAAGGATTGCGACCGAAACAAGTGGCTCGACGACCACGAGATGAAGGAGTACGGCCTGATCGACGGCGTGCTCGAGAACATGCCGAAGATGGACCACTCGAAGAGCGACTGATCCGCCAACCCGCGCCAGATACTCTGGCGGCATGAAGCGCTTTGACAGTGTCGACGCCTACATTAAGGGCCACCCGGACTGGTCGAAGGAGCTGACCAGGCTCCGCGAGATCTTCCTCTCGACCGAGCTCGAGGAGACGGTCAAGTGGGGCGCGCCCGCGTACACCTGCGGCGGCAAGAACCTGATCGGCCTTGGTGCCTTCAAGCGTCACATCAGCATCTGGTTCCACCAGGGCGCGATGCTGAGCGATCCCGAGGGCGCGCTCAAGAACGCGCAAGAGGGCAAGACCATCGCGATGCGCCAGTGGCGGCTCGAGCGTGCACAGGACATCAAGGCGCGCTCGCTCAAGGCCTATGTGAAAGAAGCGATCGAGCTGCAGCGCACAGGCAAGACGATCAAGCCCTCGCGCGGCAAGCCGATCGTCGTGCCGCCGGAGCTGGAGGCGGCGTTCAAGAAGAGCAAGAAGCTCCGCGCCGCGTTCGAGTCACTCACGCGTGAGTGACTCGAACGCGGCGCGGAG
>JBCAXI010000198.1:0-5564 GCA_038534175.1 Planctomycetota bacterium
AGCGCACGAGCTCGGAGACGGGGATGCGTCGGTCTTTGGAGCCGGGGATGCGGTAGCCGCGGAGCTGCCCGGAGTCGAACCACTTGGAGACCGTCCGGGGGGCCACGTTGCAGATCTTGGCGACCTCTCCGGTGGTCAGCACGTCCTTTTCCATGGGGTCCGTTCCTTGGAGCCGTCGCGTGGGTCGCGGTCGGCGGGTGTTGGGCGTCTGGAGCCTCGGTGGGCGGGGTCCGACCCTGCCCGACGCTGCGTTCATCGGTCGCGAGAGGACGGGTCTTAACGTCTGGTCGGATCACGATCGCGATTCGGGTCGAAAGGATGGGAGTGCGGCTCGGGCGTGTGGCGCCAGTGGTGGGGGGTGGTGGGGGCGATGTTGGGGGAGTGGACCCGCGGGGGCCTCGGATTGACAGCTTTTGGCGACCGCGAGTAGAGTCGGGGCCGGTTTGGGAGACGGTCCCGGGCCGATCAGCCCACGAGGTCGCGCCCTTGGATGTTCATGGAGCGTGCGCGTGGGGCGTTTGCGGGCGAGGGGAGGGGTGCCGAGGGCGTGGGCGTGTCCCACCCGGTGGCCCCGAATCGGTCGTTCAGCGGAGGGAATCCCCATGCGTCGCTGGGTCAGCGTGTGGTCGTCGGTCTTGCTCGCTCTGGTGGTCGTCTCGCCGGTGTGCGCGCAGGACGATCAGGCGACGGTCTCGACGCCCGAGGAGTTCTACGAGGACTTCGTGCACTTCGTGAAGGTCGCGAAGAACGAACAGGCAACGCTGCTCGGGGAGAACCTGCTCGCGAGCGGGCTGACGCCTGAGGAGTTTGTCGCGATGGTCGAGGACTCGGACCGGGCCCGCGACTTCGACGAGGCGGTGGATCTGGCCTCGCGCCGGCCGGACGCGCCCGAGCTCAACGAGGTGGCCCAGGAGCTTCGGCGGCTGTTCGAGCGCGGGCGCCTGAACATCGCGCGCAATCCCGACCAGATCGCCCGGAGCATCGAGTTGCTCACCGGCAATCGGCGCGGGCTGCGGCTCGCGACCGAGCGGCTGGTGTTCGCGGGCGAGTACGCGATGCCGCAGCTGCTCGAGGCGCTGCTGCAGAGCGAGGATCGTGTGCTCCGCCAGCGCGCTTCCGACGTGATCAAGGACCTCAAGCGTCAGGCGATCGCGCCGCTGACCGCGGCGCTGCCCCTGCTCGACCCCGCCCGTCAGGAGCTCGTGATCGATGTGCTGGGCGACATCGAGTACCGCGGGTCGATCCCGACGCTGCGCGATCTGGAATCGACGACAGGTTCGGCTTCGGTTCGCGAGGCTGCGCGGAACGCGATCGCGCGGGTGGATCCCTCGGCGTCGGGCCGATCACCGGCGGATCTGTACCGTGATTTGAGCGAGGCGTTCCTGGATGAGCGCCAGGAGTTGACGAGCTTCCCGGATGAGGAGTTTCAGTTGCTCTGGACGTTCGATCCGGGCCTGAGCCTGATTCCGACGCCGATCCGCACCGAGGTGTACCACGAGGCGATGGCGATGCGGAACGCCGAGCGTGCGATCGAGCTCGGCTCGACCGACGGGGAGTCGCTGGCGTTGTGGGTCGCGGCGAACTACTCGCGCGAGATCGATGCGCCGTCTGGATACGACAACCCGGCGTGGCCGGCGGATCGGCGTGACGCGACGTACTTCGGGGTGGCGTCGGGCGTGGAGGTGGGTCAGCGGGTGCTGGCTCGGGCGATCGCGGACCGCGATACGCCGCTGGCGCGTCGGGCGATCGCGGCGTTGGAGCGCACCGCTGGGGCTGGCCAGCTCTGGTCACGGCTGGGTGGCAGCCGTCCGCTGCTGGACGCGCTGCTGTACCCGAGCCGACGTGTGCAATACGAGGCGGCGCTGGCCTTGGGCCGGGCGCAGCCGACGGAGAGCTTCGACGGCGCCGAGCGCGTGGTGCCCATGCTCGCGAGCGCGGTGCGCGACGCGACCGCGTCGTACGCGGCGGTCTTCACGGCCGACCCGGAGCGATACCAGTCGATGCGCGCTCGGCTGGAAGGGCTGGGGTACGAGGTGCTCCCGCAGGCGAATAATCCGCGCGAGATCAGCGGGGCCCTGGCGGAGATCGCGGCGGTCGATCTGGTGGTCGTGAGCCTGTCGGCCGATCGCGCCCGGTCGCTGGTGAACCAATTGCACTCTGATCCGCGACTGACGGCGGCGCCGACGCTGCTGATGCTCAGCTCGGACGGATACGTGCGGCTTCGTCGCACGTACGACCGCGATGCGACCGTGGCGGTGCGTCCGCTGGGTCTGACGGAGAGCCAATTCCGGGCGACGCTGGGGACGCTGATGAACGACGCCGCGGGCGGGCGAATCGATGAACGGGACGCGCGGGATTATCGGCGTCGCGCCCTTGAGACGCTGCGGGATATCGCGGTGGCGCGCGGCACGGCGTACAACATCGAGGACGCGGCGCTCCCGCTGATCGGTGCGATGGCGGGGGCAAGCGGGCCGGTGAAGCTCTCGATCGGCGAGGTGCTGGCTCGCGTCGGCACGACCCAGGCGCAGGTTGCGTTGCTGGATAACGCGCTCGCGGAGCCGGCGGGCTCGATCGAGCGGATCGAGCTGCTGCACCGCGTCGCGGACTCGGCGAAGCGGTACGGGCGACTCGTATCGGACCAGCAGGTGGAGCGGCTGATCACGGCGGCGGTCGAGGAGACCGGGCCGGCGGCGACGTCGGCGGCCGCGGCGGTCGGAGCGATGAACCTGCAGAACGATCGCCTGCTCCGCCTGATCACGCAGAACTGACCGACGCGCTCGATTGACTCAACCTGTTGTGCGCCACCGACCCGCTCGAAGCGGGTCGGTTTCTTTTTGTGTGGCGTGATCACGCGTTGTCGTGGCCCGCTCGCGGGTCGTGCTGGCCGCGCGGCGGCGTTCCTGTGCGTCTGATAACGCGTGCGGGTGCCGTTGTGTTGCGCACGGCTTGCCGAGTCGGCACAGGCGGTTCACCGTTCTGTTGCGCGCTGGAAATGTTAGTTGTCATCGGCCCGGGTGTATGAGCAAGTTTTGGTGGTCGATGACCCCCGAGACGCGCCCCGCGGGAGGTGGCGTGGAGATCGCCCGGCGATCGACGGGTCGTTGGGGTTTAGGAACAAGTTCCGTCGTAAGGAGTGCACCCGGATGAAGGCCAAGATGATTAGTAAGCGTCGTAACGCTTTTACGCTGGTTGAAATTCTCATTGTTGTCGTGATTCTCGGCATTCTCGCCGCGATCGTCGTGCCGCAGTTCGCCAACGCGACGTCGGACGCCCGCGTGGGCAACCTCCGCTCGCAGATCCAGACGCTCGAGAACCAGATCGAGCTCTACAACGCTCGCGAGGGTGACTACCCGGCGCTGGCGACGGACGGCAACTGGACCTCCCTCATCGATGATGAGTACATCAAGGAGGCGCCGATCAACCCGTTCCTGTCGGATCCGGACCTCTCGGATGGTGACAGCCGCACGGCCGTCGGCGCCGTCGGCGATGGCACGGCTTGGGAATTCGACGCCACCACCGGCGATCTGTACATCACCCTTCCCGACAGCGTCGACGATGAGGACATCATCGCCGAGTTCACCGCTGCCGGCGAAGAAGAGGAAGAGTAAATCTTCGCTCTGGATGACCGCTTCGGCGTGAAGCAAGCGTGACTCTCACGACCGGCCTCGGAAACGGGGCCGGTCGCTTTGCGAGCGGGTGCGAGCGGCACCCTCTCCGGATGGAGGCCGACATGACGCAGCAGGGGAACACGAGCGCACGCCGACAGACAATGGCGGTGGGTGCGGCGACGGCGGCGATGGGTCTGGCGATCGGGCTTTGGCTCGGCGCTGGCGAGCCGAGTGCGTACGCGCAGGGCGCGTCGCCGCGGGTGATGGACGGCGGGATCGTCACGTCGACGGACCAGCGTCGAATGATGATCCGCGAGTTGCAGCAGGTGAACGAGCGTCTCGCTCGCATCGAGATCCAGCTGAAGCAGACCAACGCGTCGCCCGGGCGATGAGCCCGGCGAAGGGGAGATGGCCATGTATCGAGTGGCGAATCGGGCGGCACATCGGGCGGCGACGCGGGCTGTGAATCGGACCGATTCTCGCGGCTACACGCTGGTGGAGCTGCTGGTGGTCGTGACGATCCTTGGCCTGGCCGGGGCGTTGGTGATCCCGCAGATGGACCAGGCGGGCGTGCTGCGCTCGCAGGCGGCGATGCGAACGATCATCGCCGATATCACGTTCGCCCAGGCGGACGCGGTCGCGATGCAGGAGCAGCGGGCGATCATCTTCGATCCCGCGAACAACGGCTACACGGTTAACGAGGTGCTGGACGCGACGACGTTCCAGCCGCTGGTCGATCTTCGATCGTCGAGCGGGACGGGCGAGTATCGCATGACGATCTCGCGTGAGTCGTACGGAAACGTGCAGATGACCGGCGCCGAGTTCGATGGCACCGACCAGATGCTCGTGTTTGATGAGTTCGGCGCGCCCGTGGGCGCCGCGGGCTCGAACGCGCCCAGCGCGGGCGGTGCCATCACGCTGCAGGACGACTTCTTCGACTTCACGATCACGCTCGAGCCCTTCACCGGGCGCGTGATCGCGAGCAAGGTCGAGCGCTAGGCCAATGGACGGGAAGTGCTCGAGATGATGCGTCCTCAAAGATCCCACACGCGGTACTGCTGGCGGACACGCGTTCGCGCGGCCTTCGTTCTGTTTGGCTTCTTTGCGACGGCGGGGATGCTGATCTGGGGCAAGCTTCGTCTTGTGGGCGACGTGCCGCGCACCGCGTGGGCCGAGCCGGACAATGGCGCTGCGGTGGACCGAGCGGTGGCCGACGCGGAATGAGCGCGGCGAGCGCTTCTTAGGATGTTGAACGAGCGATGAGCCGAACGCCCGCGTGCCACGCGGGCGTTTGTTGTTTTTGGCGTCGGTGGCGGTTGGGCGGTCCTGGTCCGGTAATCGGTAGAGGGCCGGTCGTGCGGGCCGTGGGCGTTTGCGTCTGAGAAAGCGCGAAACGGCGTCAGTGTCGGCGCGAAGTCGCTGACCGTGAAGGCCGACAGGGATTACCGAGATAGCCCGACCGGTCGGAAAGCCGGCAACGCGGGGCGTGGGCCCTTGCCTCGGGACCAAAGACACGTCAAGTCTGCGAACGCGTGCGCGTTCGATGAGTCGTGACGGGGAGTTCGAACACTATGCCTCGAGCCGAACGAGTGAGCCCGCAGGGCGAGTGGACCGTGATGGCCCGCGCGGCGGCGCTTCTGGCGCTGCTGGCGGGGAGCGCCGTTTCGTCGGCCCAGGTGGGCCTGAGCGATTTGCTGGGCTCGTCCGAGCCCGAGGCCGACAACGCGATGACCGGCACGATGACCGAGGAGGCCGACCCCGGCGCTCTGGACGCGTTGGCCGATCGCGTGGTCGTCGATGAGCATTTCCTGGTGGATCTGCACGTCAACGACGAGGACTTGGCCAACGTGCTGCAGATGCTGTCGATCCAGTCGCAGCGAAACATCGTGGCGTCGAAGGACGTCGCGGCGTCGGTGACAGCGAACCTGTACGGGGTGACGTTCTACGAGGCGCTCG
>JBCAXI010000199.1:0-5557 GCA_038534175.1 Planctomycetota bacterium
GACCCCCAGTCTGACGCGCTAACCAAGCTGCGCTACACCCCGTCGGTGTGGGTGCAAGGGTACGCGGCTCGGCCCCGCGGTTCAAAGGCCCTCGGCTACCCTCCTGGCATGATCCCCAACCCCACGCGAGTGCTCATACGAGGCGGCCGGCTCATCGACCCCGCCAGCGGCGTGGACAGCGTCTCCGACCTGGCGATCGTCGATGGACGGGTCGCCGAGATCGGCTCAGGGCTCGACGCGGCTCCGGCGACTGAGGTGATTGACGCGGAGGGCCTGCTGGTGCTGCCGGGGCTGGTGGATCCGCACGTGCACCTCCGCGAGCCTGGGGGCGAGCACAAGGAGACGATCGCATCGGGCTCGGCCGCGGCCGCGGCGGGGGGGTTCACCACGGTCGCCGCGATGCCCAACACCTCGCCCGCGATCGACCATCCGGCGATGGTTCGGTTCGTGGAGCAGCGGGGGCGAGAGGCGGGCCGATGCCGGGTTCGGGTCGTGGGCGCCGCGACGCCCGGACGCCGAGGCGAGCGGGCGGCGGACATCAGATCGATGCGGTCGGCGGGCGCGGTGGCGTTCAGCGACGACGGCGACGTGATCGCCTCGGCCGGGGTGATGTCGGCGGTGCTGGGCGCGGTGCATCAGGCGGGCGCGGTCTTCATGCAGCACTGCCAGGAGCCGACGCTGACACCCAACGCCGCGATGCACGCCGGCGAGATCAGCGTTCGGATGGGCGTGCCCGGATGGCCGCGGGCCGCCGAGGAGGTGATCGTCGAGCGGGACCTCCGGCTGAATCGTGGAATCGGATGTCGGTACCACGCCCAACACCTCTCGTCCGCTGGATCGATCGATCTCATCCGGTCGGCACGAGCGCGTGGCGAGCCGGTCACAGGCGAGGCCTCGCCTCACCATCTGCACCTGACCGATGAGATCTGCCTAAGCGAGGACGGGCACGGGCTGAACACGCTGGGCAAGGTCAACCCGCCGGTGCGCGAGGCGAGCGATGTGCGCGCGCTTCGCCAGGCGGTCGCCGACGGTGTCGTGACGATTCTGGGCACCGACCATGCGCCACACGCGGCGCATGAGAAGGCGCTTCCGTTTGAGGAGGCGCCGTTCGGCATGATCGGGCTGGAGTTCGCCGTGCCGTTGTACGCCGAAGCGCTGGTCGAGTCGGGCGCGATCGGATGGCCGAGGTTGGTCGAACTGCTGACCGTGGAGCCAACGCGGCTGCTCGGCCTCGAGGACGAGGGCGTCGGGCGTCTTCGGGTGGGCGACGCCGCGGACGTCACGCTTTATGACCCGGCCCACGAGTGGACCATCGAGCCGGACGCCCTGTCGGGGCGGAGCGCAAACACCCCGTTTCTGGGCCGATCGGTCCGGGGTCGGGCGATCAAGACCCTGCTGGCAGGTGCAGTGGTCAGCGATCGGCTCGCCGAGCGGGCATAACGTTGGGCGGCGGAGCCGGCGAGGGACGCTCGGGCCGCGAACGACCAGCAGGAAAGGGATCAACATGGCCATTCGCGTGGGCATCAACGGCTTCGGGCGTATCGGGCGCCTCGTCTACCGCATCGGCACCCGCCAGGGTGACATCGAGTTCGTCGCGATCAACGACCTCGTGCCGGCCGACAACCTCGCCTACCTCCTCAAGTACGACACCATGCACGGACGGTTCGGCAAGCACGTCTCGGCGACCGAGGACTCGTTCACCATCGACGGGCAGACCACCAAGAGCTACGCGATCCGCAATCCCTCGGAGATCCCCTGGAAGGACCACGGCGTCGACTATGTGCTCGAGTCCACGGGTATTTTCACCACCGGTGACACCGCGAGCCAGCACATCGAGGCCGGCGCCAAGCGCGTGATCATCTCGGCGCCCACCAAGAGCCCCGATACCGTGAAGACGCTCGCCTATCAGGTCAACCACGAGCAGTTCGACGCGGGCAGCGACAAGGTCATCTCCAACGCCAGCTGCACGACCAACTGTCTCGCTCCGGTTGCAAAGGTCATCAACGACCACTTCGGCTTGGCCGAGGGGCTGATGACCACCATCCACGCCGCCACCGCGACCCAGCCCACGCAGGACGGGCCGAGCAAGAAGGACTGGCGCGGCGGACGCAACGCGTACATGAACATCATCCCGGCGAGCACCGGCGCCGCCAAAGCCGTCGGGCTGTGCCTGCCCGAGCTCAAGGGCAAGCTGACCGGCATGGCCTTCCGCGTGCCCACGGCCGACGTCTCGTGCGTCGACCTGACGTTCCGCACCTCCAAGCCCACCAGCCTCGACGCGATCAACGCCGCGATGCAGGCTGCCAGCGATGGGCCAATGAACAAGGCGCTCGGCTACACCGAGGAGCAGGTCGTCTCGAGCGATTTTATCGGCGACGAGCACTCCTCGATCTTCGACGCCAAGGCGGGCATCCAGCTCAGCGACTCCTTCTTCAAGGTCGTGAGCTGGTACGACAACGAGGCCGGCTACGCGGCCCGTTGCGTCGACATGATCCGCTACATGGCCGAGAAGGACGGCCTCGGCTGAGCGGTTCGATCAATACCGGTTGCCAAACGAAAGAGGGCTCCCCGCGGGGAGCCCTCTTGTTGTTTTCAGAATGTCAGAGCCGCGTCAGGGGCAGCCGCCGGCCCAGGTCGAGAGATAGCAGGAGAAGTCCGACAGGTCGATGCCATCGCCGCCGTTGCCGTAGTCGCAGACGCCGGTCGTTGTGATGTCGGCATCGGGGAAGTTGCCGGCCCAGCGGTTGAGGTAGTAGCTGAAATCAGAGAGCGTGATCTGGCAGTCGGGAATGCCGTTGCCGGTACCATCGGTGGTCACGTCGCCGTTGCAGCCGCCGATCTGAACGCGAGTCACAGAAGCGTTGCCGCTCCGCTCGTAGGCGACGACCGTGAGCTCGCCGCAGCCGGCGGTCCCGATATCGAGGTTCTTGTCGAAGGTGTAGCGGTCGAACTGTGTGGCGCGGGTGAAGATGTCGGTCTCGTCGAGCGGATCGAACGCCGCAGAGAGATTCCAGAACATGTGGACCTCGGTCGCGGTCGGATCGACGAAGACTCGGAACGTCTCTTGCGGCCCCGCGATCGCGCCGGGATCCTCGAGCTCGATCACCGGGCCCGCTTGATCGACATAGATCGGGATGCGGAACTCGCGCCAAATCTCGCCCTCAGCCGGGTTGCGAGCTCGGAACGCCCGCACGGTCAGGTAGTGGTAGCCGTCGTCGAGCTGTGTGGCGTCGATGGTCTGGCGGTACTGCCCTGTCGTGCCGCCGCTGACGATCGCGGGCAGGCGCACATCGTTGAAATTCTCGAATCCGGCGCGGTCGCGGCCCGCGGTGTTGTCATGGTCGACCGAGCCGTCGCTGTTCCAGTCGAAGTAGCCCGCGTCGATGCGAAACACCGCGTCGTCGTCCTGCGCGAACGGATCGAGCGCATCGCCCGTGTCGGTGTCGAGCTGGATCGTGAAGCTGTCGCCCGTGACGACCTGCACGTCGTGCTGGCGCCGAAGGCCCCACGGCGTGGCGGTCGGGTCGGCTGGAAGGGTGCCCAGCGGGGCGCCGCCCTCGGTGAGGGTGACCGCGCCGGTCGGGAGCGCGGGGCCGTAGACCACGTAGCCTCGG
Source organism: Planctomycetota bacterium (assembly GCA_038534175.1). Classification (GTDB taxonomy): domain Bacteria; phylum Planctomycetota; class Phycisphaerae; order Phycisphaerales; family UBA1924; genus JBCBZM01. The sequence continues at coordinate 3,615 of JBCAXI010000199.1, forward strand.
TTGGTCTCGGTGCCGCCGGTGTTGTTGCGTGGGATGCTGATGGTCACGCGTTGGCTCGCGCCAACGGTGATGACATCGGGGATGGCGTCGGTCGGATCGACCACGGGGTCCATCGCGTTGCCGGTGAGCTCGTGCAGCCGCGTGCCCACGGGGAAGCTCGTGCGCACGTTGCGGACGTCGATGCCGCTGTCGTAGCGCTTATTGACCGCGGTGAGCACGTTCGATGAGTAATCGTCGGGCCAGGTAGCGCCGCCGTTCTGAATGGGCGTGGTGCGCTCGAACACGATCACGTCATCGAGCGAGGGATTGGTGAAGTCGGTGAAGTTGAGCGGGCGGAACTGGCCGCGGGCGTACTGCGTGCGCAGGTTCACGAGGTCGGTGACGAGCGTGTTCTCCACGGCCTCGGCGACCTCGAGCACTCCATTCTGATTGGGATCGGGATCGAACCCGAGCGCGGTGTTGGTGCCCGATCGCGGCCAGAAGCCGTTGGCGGGCCGCGCGATCGCGAAGTGGTTCAGGTACACGATCGCCGGGCCCGGACGCATCAGCAGGTAGGCGTGGAAGGGCCAGCCCTGCTGCTTGTGGTTGGGCACGGGGGGCTGGCTGCCATCGCCCACAGTGCCATTGTCGTGGCTGAAAATGTGGTTCACGCCGAGGTTGCCGTTGTTGAACCCGTCGTTGGTGTTGTCGATGTGCGAGTTGAGCACGGTCTGCCAACTCGTGCCGAACGGGTTGTTGAGCAGATTGCGCATATCGCCCGCACCGGAGACGTCGAGCGTGTCGCGGAACGCAAAGGCATCGCGCCGCACATAGTTATCGAAGATGAACTGATTGCTCGAGACGCTCTCGCCGAAGCTGAAAGGGTTCACGCGGCGCCCGTCCGGCGTGATCCGGGCCTCGTGCAGCGCCGAGTCGTAGAACGTATCCCAGAAGAAGGACTCCACGTGTTTGGCAGCGTCGAGGCGGAAGCCGTCGGCACCCTGCACCTCGATCATCCAGCGGGCCCAACGCATCAGGTATCCCGTCGCGTTCTCGAGCACCGGATCGCCGGTGCTTGGATCGTCGGCGTTCCACGGGTACCAGGTGAAGTTGCTCGTGCCCGGGTGGCGCGACGTGCCGGGGTTCGTCACGCTGCGTCCGGTCGCGTCGTCGTCCGGGTAGAACTTGATGTTGTCGGCGTTGGGGATGTTGTAGAGCGTGCCCGCGGGGATGTTGTTCGGATCGCCGGCCGACACGGGCTGGCGGATGAACTGGAAGTTGGTCTCGTGGGCGATGTCGATCAATCCGACGAGATCACCGAAGATGTCACCGCTGCCGCCCCCGTCTCGGAAGTCGCCCCAGTCATCACCGACCCCCTTGTCGACCGGTGGGTCGTCGGGGTTCATCCAGAAGCCGGGCCAGCCGCCTTGTTGCTGGCGGAACGCGCTGCCGTTGCGTCCAGAGTTGTGGTTCAAGATCGCGTCGGGATAGATCTGCAAGTCAAACCCGCTCATCTGCTCGACCATCGCGGTCCAAGTGTCCTGCGTGCCAAAGGCAGTCGACAGCGAGAAGCCCGGCCCGCCGAAGTCGAAGCGATCGAGCGGGTCGTACCCGGTCGAGCCGTCGGAGTCGCCGCGGGTGGGGTTGGGCATCCACATGCCGCCGTAGCCGGAGACGAACACGTCCTGTGCGCGCCGCTCCATCTGGCTCCAAGGCGTCTCGAACCACTGCAGGATGACAGGCCACTCCTCGGTGTCGTAGTCGTCGATGGCGAGGGCGCTGGTCGCGAGGCCGGCCAGCGCGATCGCGGCGATCGCGGGGCGGCCAGTGCGTCGCTGACCATGTCGTTCCGTCTTCATGGAGTCCTCCGGGGAAAGCACTAGTCGAGAGCGACCGCGCCCGACATTGAATTGTCTCTGCGACCATACGACCACACCCGTCGCCTAGATGCAAGAACCCCGGGG
>JBCAXI010000200.1:0-5555 GCA_038534175.1 Planctomycetota bacterium
GCAGCTCGGCGTCTTCCAACGCCGGCGGCGGCGAGAGACGCTGGATCGTCCCTGCTGGTGGCGGCGCGGTTCGTGCGATCGCGGGGCGATCTGCGTCTGACGCATCACGTGGCGAGCGCGTTGCCCGAGGGACTGAGCCCCGCTGACCCTGAGGCGTTTGGGCGCTGGGTTGGTGAGACGCTGGGCGCAGCGGGCATCGCGGGCAAGCGGATCGTGTGGGTCGCGCCTCGCTCGTCCGTGACGATCCAGCGTCTCTCGCCGCCGCCGGCGTTGGAAGACGCCGAGCTGCGAGCGTTTGCGCGGCTGCAACTCAAGAAGCACGGGGTGGTCGAGCCCGCTGGTGCCGCGATCGGCGTCCGCCGCCCCGATTCGTCCGGATCCTCGGAGGACGCGGTCGCGGTCGCGATGCCGAGAGCGGCACTGGACGCGGTGCGCTCGACGATGCACGCGGCCGGGCGCACACTCGAAGGCGTTCGAATCCGAGCCGATGGGCTGGGCAAGCTTGCCGAAGACCGGAACGCGACGCTTGTCGTGTTCGCGGCACCAAAGACCGTTGAGATCGTGCTGACTCGTGACGGGGCTCCTCGCTTCGTACGCGAGGCCGAGTTGGACGCGGATGTGCCCAGGGCGCGCGCTATTGCGGTGGAGATCCGCCGCACGCGGATGGCGGCGCGTGCCGCGGGCGTCGAGATGGAAGGCGCCGAGGCGCGTCTGTTGGATGCCAGCAGCGAGCCGGCGGCGCCCGGCGATGTCATGGAGCATCTGGGCGAGCCGGTCGCGCCAATGCCAACGCCCGAGTGGCTGCGCGCGTGCGAGGACGCCGTGGCGGTCGCGCCGCTGGCGGGCGTCGCGGCGATCGCGTCTGGTGATGGACTCGACTTGCTGGCGCCGCTGGGCGTGTCTCGGGCGGCCCAGCGGCGGCGCACGTTGCTGCTCGCGTTAGCCGCCGTGTTGGTGCTCGGCGTTGGTGGGTGGATGGTCTCCCAACGCGAACTCAGCGCCTTGCAGTCGGATCTGGACACGCAGCTCAGCGAGGCGCGCGAGCTGCAGGAACGATATGTGCGCATGCTCACGCTCGAGGCCCGCGTTCGGCATCTCGAAACCTGGTTGAAGCTGGAGCCCGACTGGGCCGCGCATCTGTCATGGCTGCACCAGCGGTTGCCCCCACGCGAGCAACTGCTGCTCGATGATGTCCGGGGCGTCGCGGAGGGCGAGGTCGCGTTCGAGCCCGAGAAGCGCGGCGTGTTCACCGGTGGCGTGTGGTCGCCTCAGCGAGAGGTGGGTCTCACGCTCACCGGGCGACTTGAGCAGCGCGACGCGATGAACCGCCTCAGAGCGGACGTGCTGGCCTCGGGTGTGTATCGCCTCGAGCCGCGCGGGGCCGACGAGCCGGATCGGTTCTCTTGGCGCTTATCGACCACCGACGCGACGCCCGACGGCGAGGGCGGATCGTGAAGCGTGGTGTCTTGATCGGCGCGGGTGTGATACTGGTGGCGCTGGTCGCGTGGTGGGGGGTGGGCGCCGCGTATCTCCAACCTCGTGCGGCGCTCGAGGAGCGCCTTGATGAGGCACGCGCCAACGTGGTCGCGTTTGAGGATCGTCTCCAAGGCCGCGCACGTCTCGATCGACGGCTCGCGGCGATCGCGGCGCGCACACTAGCGCGGAGTGGTGATCGTGCGAGCCATCACCTTCGCACCTCGCTGACCGAGTTGGCCCGCGCGTGCGGGTTGCGAGACGTTGTGGTGAGCGACGGACGACCCAAGGCGATGCCCAACCCCGCGGGTCAGGTGCGACCAAGGCTGCGACGCCCCATCGGGCCGCTGCTGAATGAGCAGCGAGACGCGATGCTGATGCGAGGCCAGGTGCGAGGCGAGGGCGACCTGCGCTCGTGCCTCGACGCGCTGGCGCGTGTGCAAGCGCAGCCATGGATCCACGCGGTCGAGGGGTTCGGCCTCAAGCCAAAGGGTGACGGCCGCGAGCTGTTCGACATCCGAATCGATGTGGCCACCTTGTTGCTGCCCGATGCTGGCCCGGCGGGCGACGCGTCGCCCGAGTTGGTGCCGGTGAGCGAGGAGGCCGCCGCGCGTGTCGCCGCGATCGTTGCCACGAGTCCATTTGTCGTGCCTCCGATCGTTGTCGTGGCCGATCCCGTGGTGCCCGCGCCCGTCGCCGCGCCGCCGGCACCGGCCACGCCGAGGCAGGACGCGCGCTGGCGGCTCGTGGGCGTGGTGAGCACTGCACGAGGCGCTGAGGCGTGGCTATCGCGGACCGACGCCGATCGTGATCGCGTCGTCCCCGCGGGCGGGCGGATTCTCGAGTTTCGGTTCGTTGAGGGCTCTGGCGAACGCGCGATCTTTGAGCGCGAAGGCGTGCGATTCGTGCTCAGCACGGGTCAGACGCTCGATCAGCGGGTCGTGCTGCCCTGAATCGGTAGGCTGCCCTCGGGCGGCGCGCGGCACAACCGGCGACGCTCTCCACGGAAGGAGTCCCCCGCGATGCCAATTCTCGGCGCCGTTGTGCTCGCTCTTACGATCTCGCTGGCTTCCGCCCAGCCAACCAACGCGCCCGCGGCACCCGCCCCCGAGGCGATCGCGTTCAACTTCAAGGACGCGCCGTTCGATCTCGTGATCGACTTCTTCAGTCGCGAGAGCGGGCTGCCGGTGATCCGGGAGGCCGAGCCGCCCGCGGCCTCGATGACGTTCATCAGCGCGGAGCGGTACCCGTTCGACGAGGCGCTGAGCATCCTGAACCTGAACCTGCGCGCGCACGGTCGGCACCTGCGCCTCGAAGACAAGTTCTTGTATCTGTCGTCGCTCGAGGACGCGGCGCGAAAGGCGCAGCCGGCCGCCATCGGCGACGTGCCGGCCGACCTTCCCCCGGACCGCATGGTGACGGTCACGATCCCCTTGAGCAACGCGATCGCGGCGACGGTCGCCGAACAGGTCAAGCCCCTGATTGGTCCCTACGGCGCCATTACTCCGGTCGAAGCGCAGAACATGGTCATCCTGGTCGAGTCGGCGGACCAAGCGCGCCGGATCAGCGACGTGATCCGCGCGGTCGACGCATCGCGCCCCGTGGACAGCGAGTACCGCATGTTCACGCTGGAGCACGCCGAGCCGGAGGCCGCGGTCGAGGCGCTCAAGGGGCTGGTCGGGCAGCGCGAGAAGACCGTCATCATCGATCAGAAGGGCAAGCAGCGCGTTGTCGAGGATCTAAGCGTGCCGGGGCTGAACATCCAGGCCGATCCGCGCACGCGTTCGGTGATCGCGGTGGGGCCAAAGTCACGCATCGACGTGATGGCCGAGCTGATCGAGCTGATCGATCGCCCGGACAGCGCGAGCGCCGAGCGCGAGCTGCGCACGTTCGTGGTTGACGCGGTCTCGCCCAAGGAGGCCAAGCGTCAGCTCGAGGCGTTGTTCGCAGGCGTGCCCGAGGGGCGCCGACCGACGGTGCTCGCGATGGACGACGCGAGCAAGGTGGGCGTCGTGGCGTCGCCCGCGTTGTTGCTGCAGGCGCGCGGGCTGCTGGACGCGATGGATCCGTCAGCCTCTGACGAGCCTGCGAGCATGCCCGACGCGGCGCGCATCATCCCGCTCGAGCACATCGCCCCGGAGCGGGCGAAGACGTTGGCGGGTCAGCTGCTCACGCCGCGACAGCAGCGATCGCTGCGGCTCGCTGTCTCGCCGAACAACGACGGACTCATTGTTGCGGGACCCGAGCCGGATGTGCTCGCGCTGAGCGAGCTGCTCCGTGGCCTGGACACGCCTCCCGAATTGGATCGCAGCGTGCGGCTCGTGCGCATCGCAAAGGGTGATCCGAACGAGGTGATGACGCGTGCGATGTCCCTGCTTCGTGCCGCCGACGCCGAGGCGGCCGACGGCGTGGACGCAACCGTCGAGCCGGGCACGCGGACCGCGACGCTTGTGGGGCCAGTGGCCGACGTCCGCGAGCTGGAACAGTTGATCGCTTCGGTCGCGGGGGTGACGGGCGCCCAGCCGACGCCGCGGGTGTACGAGCCAACGTCGACCGCGCCCGGTGAGCTGGCCGCGAGGCTTCGCCGGCTGGCACCGGCGCTGCTGGCCGATCCAGTGGGTCCCGACGAGTCAGCGCCACGGTTTGACGCGATGGACGATCTCGGCTCGCTGGTCGTGCGAGCAACGCCGCGACAGCATCCAATCATCGAGGGGTTGATTGCGAGGCTCGACCGAGACGATCCGACGGACGATCGCTTTCGTGTGGTGCGGCTGCGCGGGGCCGAGCCCGAGGCGCTGATCGAGCGCGCGGACGCGCTGTATGACAAGCGTGCGGCGGGCGATCCGGCGCTGCGCGGTGTGGTGGCGGAGTACGACGCCGCGAGCGGCGCACTACTGCTTTCCGGTTCGGCGGCCGGGCTCTCGATGTACGCCGATGGTCTGGATCAACTCCAGCGGCTGACTCCGCCGGCGCGAACGACGCGCCTGCTGGACGTGCGCAACGCCGAGGCGGCCCGTCTGGTCGAGCCGCTGCGCACGCTGCTCGCCGCGGCCGATCCGATCGATCCAGCGCGGGCCGTGCCGGATCCGACGCTTCGAGTGGTCGAAGGCGCCAACGCCCTGCTCGTGACGGCCGAGGACGCGCAGCACCGGCTCATCGAGTCGTACGTGCGTCGCTTAGACGTGCTCGAACCGACGGACCTTCCTCCGCTGAAGCTCCTGCAACTGCGGACCGCCGACGCCGCTGCGATCGCGTCGATGCTCAACCAGCAGTACGCCAAGCGTCCGCAGAGCGATCGGGCCGCCGAGCCGGTTGACGTGCGGGCGGACACCGCGACCAACACGCTGATCGTGTCGGCGCACGCGCGTTTGTTCGACGAGATTCGTGGATTCGTGGAGGAGCTGAACATCGAGCGTCTGGACGGGCCCGAGCGTGTGACGGTGCTCTTCCCGCTAAAGGTCGCCAAGGCGGTGGACGTTGCCGCGGCGATGGATCGGCTCTATCCAGAGCCCCCGATGCCGCGGGATCGACGGGGCAACCCGATGCCGTGGTTGCAAGAGAAGAAAGAGGTTTCGGTCTCGGCCGACGCGAGCAGCAACGCGCTCATTATTGATGCGCCCGCTGATCGATTGGAGTCGCTGCGCGAGCTGGCGTCGAAGCTCGATCGCGTGGAGCTGCCGCCGATCGCGCAGCTGCGCACGTATCGAGTGATCGACGCGGATTTGCAGGCGATTGCTCGGACGCTCTCGTCGTTGTCCCGGCAGGGCAATCTGTCGGGGGCGGCGCAGCCTGGCAAGCCTCCGGTGCAGGTCGTGATCGAGACCGAGCCGCGATCCGGAACGCTGATCGTGGCCGGCGATGACACAACCTTTGAGCGTGTGGAAGCGATGCTCGAGGATCTTTCGGCCGTTCCGGTGGAGCGTGCGCTACGCGTGGCGCCGATCTCGAACGCCTCGGCCGCGGATGTCGGCGACCGCGCGCTCGCGATCTACGAGGCGCAGATCGCGGGCGATCCGGGCGCGGGCACGATCGAGGTCAGCGTCGACGAGGACAGCAACTCGCTGATGATCGTGGGCGATGAC
>JBCAXI010000201.1:0-5505 GCA_038534175.1 Planctomycetota bacterium
CGCCAAGGCGCCTTGGCGCGTCGCGACGCTGGCTCTATGGAGCGATGCCTCGACCGATTCGGTGGACTCGTGTGGTCGCTGGTGCGGCGCCTTGGTGGCTCGAGCGGTGCCGACGCGGAGGACACGGTGCAGGAGATCTTCCTCGATGTTTGGAAGAACGCGCATCGCTATGACAGCTCGATCGCCTCGGAGACCGCGTTTGTCGCGATGATCACCCGCCGCCGGATCATTGATCGACGGCGTCGCCAGACCCGGCGACCCGTGGAACAGGAGCTCGTGGAAGGGTCCGGAGCGGTCGATTCGGGCGTGGCGGCGACGCGCGGGGCCGAGCTGGGTGATGAGGCCGCCAAGGCGGGCGAGGCGCTGGGCCGCTTGACCGAGGCACAGCAAAGAGTTTTGAAACTCGCCATCTATCACGGACTTTCGCACGAAAAAATCTCCAAAGCCACGGGGCTCCCACTCGGAACTGTCAAGACGCACGCTCGTCGGGGGTTGATGAAGGTGCGAGAACTTCTCTCTCAAACGGAACAGCAGGCCGGCATGGCACCAGGAGGTGGGGCGTGATTCACACTCCACGAGATCTTGAGCCGCGGCTCCAGGACCTGCTTGCGGACCGGGCATCGTTCGGCCTTGCCCCGGCTGAGGCCGAGGAGATGCAGCTGGCGCTTGGCGAGCTGCTCGAGGACGAGTTCACTGACGTGGACCTGGCGGCCGCCGCGGTCGACCTGGCGATGCTCGCCGAGGCGGGCGATCTGGATGATCTTGAGCCGCTTCCCGATTCGTGCCGTTCAGGAGTTCTTGCCGCGGTCGATGGTGAGGCTGATACTGCTCCGGACGTGATTGCGACGATCGGCTCGGAGCCATCATGGCTCTCGTGGGGCGGCTGGGCGGCCGCGGCGGCGATCGCGATGGTCGCCGGTGTCACACTTCTGGGTCCCCAGACCTCGCCCACGCCTGGCATGCTCCAGTCGACAACGCTGACGGCCTTCGAGGCCCGAGATGCCTTCGTCGCCGAGGCGACTGACATCGAGCGTGGCGCTTGGGGCGATTGGGATGACCCTGACATCGCCGGCGTGACTGGTGAGGTGGTCTGGAGCGACGACGCCCAGCGTGGGTACATGACGTTCGTCGGCCTGCCTGAGAACGATCCGAGCGTTGAGCAGTATCAGCTCTGGATCGTCGATCGACGTGGCCTCGCGGAAGAAGACGGGCGATCGGCCCGCATCTCCGGCGGCGTGTTCGACATCGCGTCCGCCGAGCGAGATCCCGAGACCGGCGCGGTGGTCTTGCCGATCTCTCCAGCGATCTACGTGCAGGGTGCGGCGGCGTTCGCGCTCACGATCGAGCGGCCCGGCGGCGTGGCGGTGTCGGACATGAGCCGACGTGTGGTGATCGCTGCCACGTCTGGCTGACGCGCTCGCCCACACACATCAAATTTACAACCTGAAGAGTGGTGGTAGATCGTTCGCGAATGATCAGCGTCCGCGGTATGTGATGCGACCCTTGGTGAGGTCGTACGGGCTGAGCTCGACTGTCACCGTATCGCCCGGCAGAATGCGGATGTAATGCTTACGCATCTTGCCGGACACGTAGGCCAGAATCTCGGTCTGAGCCTCATTGGGGAGTCGGACCTTGAACATGGCGTTGGGGAGCGCCTCGGTCACGACGGCTTCCATGGTGAACTTGTCGTCTTGCTTGACCATACATCCTCGCTTGCGGGCTCGGTCGTCCGGACGCACACGCACCACGAACCAACCGGAGCATCTTTGGCGTCCGAGGCCGCGAGGTCCATGTGGGTGCCAAACGCCGCGATCCCCTGCGGCACGGGTCGAAAACGAAAGCGGGCCGAATCGGTCGATCCGGCCCGCAAGGACATCGGGTTGTGGAGCGCCGGTTGGCGCCGATGGCGGGCGGCTTAGAGCGAGTCGCCCGCGAAGCCGTCGAGCGGGCCGCCAGTGGCGTCGAGGCTCGTGGCGGTGTCGGTAAGGCTGACTGGCGTCCAGAGGTTGGTCTCGGCCTCCCAGAACCAGGCGTAGAGCTCGCGGCCCTCGTCGGTGTCCTCGTCGATGCCCACGCCGAAGAGCGAGATCGTGAGGAACGGCCCCGAGATGCCGGTGATGGACTCGAGCCGGATGTTCGAGCCCTCGGGCGCCAGGTCGCGGACGAAGGTGGGCGTCCAGGTGCCGGCCTGGGCCGACCACCAGTAGACCACCGCCTCGCCTTCCTCAGAGATCGCGGCGTAGTTCAGGCCGCCCCAGTCGGTGACATAGGCCTGGAGGCTGCCGCTGGCGACTTCTGGACCGCCGAAGAGGTCGGTCAGGTTGTCGAGGCGCCAGTCGCCGCCGAAGGACGGGGCCCACCAGGTCGCGACGAGGTCGCCGTCGGTGTCCACGCCGGTGATGTGGAAGGTCTGCCAGGGGGTGATGAGCACAGTGATGGCGCCCGCGAGAGCTGGCGTGTCGGCGATGTCGCTGAGGTTGTCGGCCTGCCAGCGGCCCTCGAAGGCCGGTGCCGTCCAGACACCCCAGATCACGCCGTCGGTGTCGACACCGGCGATGTGGATGGAGCCCCAGGTCGCGACCCACGAGATCATCTGGCCCTCGAAGTCGGGCAGCTCTTCGCTGTTGGGGATGAGCTGGTCGTCGAAGAGGTTGGTGAACTCGTACTGGAAGTCGCCGTTGTCGTCGGCCTCGCCGGTCTGCGTGAAGAGCAGGAGGGCGTTGTCGTCCTTGGAGAGTGCGGAGATACGGACGAGGCCGTCGGGGCCCTCGACCGCCGCGATGGTGCCGCCTCGGATCTGGTCGACGCCGAGCTCCGCGGAGAGGTCACGCATGGTCCAGCTGCCGTCCTCGAGCTGACGGAAGAGCAGCAGGCCGTTGTTGTCCTCCTCGAGGGCCACGCCGACGGCGTAGGTGGCGTTGTCCTTGGTATCGACGTACGTGAACACGTTGCCGATGACCTCGGGGAAGCCACGCGACTCGGTGAGGTTGACGACGGTCCACTCGCCGGACTTGTCGGGATCCTGGAAGAGCAGGACCTCGCCGAAGGAGTTGGCGACCGCGACGTTCTCGGTGCCGTCGATCTCGCCCACGGACGAGCCCGGGGTGAGCGGCTGGATCTCGCCGACCTGCTCGGTGAGGTCGAAGGCGACCGACACAGGCGTGCCGGAGACCAGCTCGCCGTCGAACGCGACGATGCAGAACGCCTCGATCATGCCGACGGTGTCGGGGGCGATGAAGGTGAGCGTGTCGCCCGGGCCGATGAGGGCGCCGGCGAGCAGCTCGATGCCGCCGGAGACCAGGGCGCCGGCTTTGATGGACTCGATGCGGAAGAAGATGGTGTCGCCGTCGAGGTCCTCGGCGTCGGAGGCCGCGAGCAGCTCGTCATACGTGATGGTGTTGGCCTGGCCCGAGGCACCCGGGAAAGTGTCGACCATGGTGAGGGTCGGCGCCCGGTTGCCGGACTCGGCGGTGATCGCGTATTGGACCTGGTCGTTGCCCTCGCCCTCGTTGCGATCGAACACGACGAACTCGAAGCCGCGCTCGTTGGCGAGCGTCTGGTTCTCGGAGATCACGCTGAGCGATGTGGAGGTGAGGCTGACCGAGCGGAGCGTGGACTGGTAGTCCTCGAGGCTCGCCTCGCCCGAGAGGGTCAGCACGCCGGTGGTGGCGTTGTAACTGCCGGTGATGCCGCCGAAGCTGGTGAACGCGAGGGCGTCGCCGGGCTGGATGGTGCCCGGGTCGATGCGGACCTCGGCACCGACGAGCGTGTTGTCGTCGGGATCGCTGACCACGAGCCCCGGCGCGACCGGCACGACGAACATCGCCTGCTCGCCCGCGGGCACGGCCGGTCCCTGCACCGTGACCTGGACCACCGGGTCCAGGAGGAGATCGATGCCGGGGGCGTCGTTCTCGGGGATGACCTCGATCGTGCCCATGGCGGCCGGGCCGAAGCCCTCGCCGTCATCGAGCCGGAACTCGACCGCGCGGAGCGCGTCGGACGGATCCTGGCTGCTGTTGAGGTATGTGACGCTGCGGATCGCGTCCTGGTACTCGGCCAGGCTGGCCACGCCGGTGAGCGTCAGCACACCAGTGTCGGCGTCGAACGAGCCGGTGATGTTGCCGATGTCGGCAAAGCCGAGCACGTCTTGGTCCATCAAGTAGTTGTCGCTGATGCGAATCTCGGCGCCCACGAGCGTGTCGCTGTCGAGGTCGGTGACCTCGAACATCGGCGCGATCGGGGTGGCGGGATCGTCCTCGGTGTAGACGAGATCGGCGCCGTTGGGGTTGCCCGTGGGCGGATCGTTGTCGGGAATGACCGAGAGGTCGCGCTCGAGGATGTTGGAGTCCTCGCCCGCCTCATCGGTGACCTTGAACTCGATGGTTCGGAGGTCATCCGAAGGATCGTCGCTGGTGTTCTGGTAGCCAACGGTGCGGAGGAAGGCCTCGAAGTCCTCGATGGACGCGGGGCCGGTGATGATGAGCATGCCCGTGTCGGCATCGAACTCGACCATGAGACCGTCGGGGATGTCGCCGAAGGTGAGCGTGTCCTCGCCCGGCACGTAGCCGACGATGGTGACCATCGCCGAGAGCAGCGTGTCGTCATCGGGGTCGGTGATATCGAGATCGGGCGCGATAATGATCGGGCCGTCGTTCTCGTCGAAGTCGATGTCGTCGCCGGTTTCGGGGCTGAGTGTGGGCGCGTCGTTGACGCCCTGCACCGCGAGCACGAGGTTGATCGGGACGTCGTTGGGACGGCCTTCCTCGTCGACCAGGATGATCTCGAGGTTGCGATCGATGATCGACTCGTCCAGGTCCTGCCGCGGGTTGGAGAACGTGACGGTGCGGAGCACGGCGGTGTACGCGTCGAGCGAGGCCAGGCCGGTGAGGCTCAGGGCGCCGGTCATCTCGTCGTACATGCCGGAGATATTGATGACGTCCGCGGGCACGCCCGGACCGGTCGGCATGCTGAAGGCGAGCGTGTCGCCGTCCTCCAGGCCGCCGATGATCGTGATCGTCAGGCTCTGCAGTCGATCGCTGTCCGGATCGGTGACGGTGGAGGTCGGGAAGATGAGCAGCGGCTCGGCGTCCTCGACGTAGAGGCGGTCGGTGCCACGCTCGGAGAGCAGGTCGATGCCCGGCGCGTCGTTCTCGGGCACGACGTCGATCGTGCGGTCGGCCGGGTTGCTGTCGAGCTCGCCGTCGTTCACCACGAGGCTGGCCAGACGCGGGGCGTCGGACGGATCCTCGCTGGTGTTCACGTAGGTGAACGTGCGGATGAGCTGCTGGTAGGCATCGATGGAAGCCGCGTCGCCTTCGATGGGTGTCAGGGTGACGGTCATCACATCGGCGTTCACCGAGATGCCGATCGCCAGACCGAGATCGCCCGCGAGGAGCGTGTCCAGGCCGAAGACGTCCTGGTCGCTCAGCCAACCGGAGATGGTGAGCGTGGCGGCAGCGAGCTCGCCGCCGTCGGCGTCGGCGATCTCGAGCGCCGGGTAGATCA
>JBCAXI010000202.1:0-5482 GCA_038534175.1 Planctomycetota bacterium
CGAAGCAACTGCTCTCGCCCTCGGTCGTGCCCGAGCCCCAGCCTTCCCAGATCACGTCGCTGGGCACGATCGCGACGACGGACGAGAAGCCGTCGATGCGGCTGGCGGCGGCGAGCGCCATCTCGCCGCCCTTCGACACACCCCATAGCCCGATGCGTTCGCCGTCCAGATCATCCTGCGCACGGATCCAGTCGCGGATCGACTCGACCCGCGAGAGATCGATGTTGTGGAACGCCCGGGGCAGGCCGGGGATGCGTTGCGGCTGCGAGCCCCACGCCGGCGAGTAGTACGGCAGGCCCACCACCGCGAATCCGCGCGACGCGAGCTTGGGCGCGATCGAGCGAGCGGTGGAGTCGTGCCCCTCCGAGCCACCCATGACGATCACGACGGGCGGTCGCTCGACGCTCGGCGGACGCATGAGAAACGCGGCGGGATGCTCATCGCCGATCGGAATACGCTCGAGCCCGTCGATCGACGGGCGGAGCGTCACCGTGTCGCGCAGATCAGCGGCGCCGTCGGCGTCCAAATCAACGCTGATGTGGATGACGGTCGAGGTGCCCCAATCGGGGAGCTCGGTGTCGGTCGGTCGCATCGACCAGAACAGCCCGGATCGATCGACGCTCCGGTACGACCCGGCGGTCGGCGCCATGGTCGCCACGTCGACCACCCCGTGAGCGTCGGCCTCGAAGGTGGCAGCGGCGCGCCGCAGCGAGGGATCGCGGCGCCCGTAGATACGCTCGGCGGTCAGCGTGATGGGCGCCCCAGGCTCGGCACCCACGACTCGGATCGTGACGGGATCGCCTCGCAGCTCGGTCGCCGAGTCCACCACGAGCGACGGCTCTGAGTGAGCGAGCATGGCGACGGAGGTGAGCGCGATCACGCCATGCCATACGGCGGTCATACTGTGTCCTTTCGAACGAGATCAACGACCGAATCGACAATGGGCTTCGCCGGGACTTCGTCGATGAGTTTCACCGATCGAGTCAAGAATGACAACGCCCCGCTCGTGAGCGGGGCGTTGCAAAGAGATCAGGATGTGCTGCGTGCGCGTCAGGGGCAGCCGAGGGACCACTCGCTGAGGTAGCAGGAGAAGTCGCTGAGTGTTGTGCCGTCGCCGCCGCCGGCGATGACGTCGCACACGCCCTCGAGCGTGATGTCGCTGGCCGGATCGCCCGTGGACCACAGGCTGAGATAGAAGCTGAAGTCGCTCAGCGTGACGGCGTTGTCGGGGATGCCGTTGGAAGAGCCGTCGGTGGTGATATCCGCGAACGCGCACGGATCCGAGGATCCCGGGAGCACGATGTCCCAGCCGATGACGGAGAGCGCGAGTAGATCGGCATCGGTGATGTATCCGGCGGGGAGCTGCTGCGGGCCCTGATAGGTCGGGTCCATGACGCCGATCGCCTGGCCGCCGAGGATGGCGTCGTCCTTCCAGTGGCTGGCCTGGCGTCCGTCGCCGTTGTTGCGTCCGGTTGAGAAACGGAGCGGCGCGGCGTAGGCGCTGAATTGGTCAAGCGGATCGAGCGCGGCCTCGACATTCGCGCGATGCTCGCGATCGAAGCTGTTGAACTCGGCCAGGTTGTCCGGGTCGTTAGAGGCGCCGAGCGCGCCCATGCGGAAGAAGTCGAGCGCGTTCGGGCGACCGGCCAAACTTGTGTCGACCGTGCTGGAGAAGCCGAGCACGTGCCCGATCTCGTGGATCATGACGTACACGAGGTCGGTCTCACCGGCGCTGATGCCGTCCGACGGATCGGTGTCAAAGGCGAAGTCGGTGTTGAACACGATCGAGTTGTCCGGGCTTCCAGTGTCGATCGAGGCGTTGCCCAGCGACTGGAACTCGCTATCGCGCACGATGACGGAGTCGTCGACGGCGCTGTTGTAATCGCCGGCATCATCCTGGGCCGTCATCACCGCGGGCAGCTGGCTGACGTACGCGGCCTCTTGCGGGCTGGCGTCGGCCACGATGCCGTTGCGCAGGCTCGTGTAGTCCCAATTGTATCGCGAGCTGCCCGCGGCGGCGATGTAGCTCTGGTTCGAGACGAACCCCACGCTGATGCGCACGACCGCGGGGTCGGCGATGATGGACTCCCACGCCTGCGCGGCCTCCTCGAGGCCGGCGACGAAGTCGGGGTCGGCCGCGACCGCCGCATCCAGCACGTACTGGATGTCGAGGCCCATCCGAAGTCCGAAGTTCTGCGCGGGCTCGGCGTCGACGCGCGCGTTGAGCGCGTCGATCGCCACGGTGATCTGAGCCTTCTCGGGCAGGCTTGGCAACGCGCACCGGGCGTGGGCACCGCCCACACCGGGACGCATCACGCGCAGCTCACGGTCGATCGGGACCGGCTGATTCGCGGACGCGATCGGAACAAACAGACTGACAAGTCCAGCGGCGATGACACCGCCGCCGGCACGGCGTGAGAAAGTCGACATACACCATCCTCCAGAATCGCCCGAGCGGGCGCTGTGTCAGACCGTACGACACGCGACCACGCCTGTTGCAGGCAACTCGCGAGGATCCCATCGATCGGGCCCGATCAGATTCCTATCGTGACATGGAGGTGCCGTCGTTGACCAAGCACACCGTTCGTTCAAGCGCGTTGCCCGAATCGACGCGACGCGTCATCGGGCTCGCGCGTTTGCTCGATTCACGATTTCGAATTCCCGGCACGGGCATTCGATTCGGGCTGGATCCGTTGATCGGCCTGGTCCCGGTCGTCGGCGACACGATCACGGCGGTGCTGGGGGCGACGCTCGTGGTCGAGGCCGTGCGCCAGCGGGCTGGCGCGGGCGTCATCGCGCGCATGGTGAGCAACCTCGCGCTCGACTGGTTGGTCGGACTGATTCCTGGATTGGATCTGATCGCCGACACCGTCGTGCGGTCGAACGTGCGTAACGCGCGGCTGCTCCGGCGGGCGGTAAGAGACGGTCGCGGCGAGCGGGGCTAGGGACAGCCAGCCGACCACGCGTTCAAGAAACAGGAGAAGTCGGTCAGGTCGACACCGTCGCCGCCAACGCACGGCTGGCACGCGCCGGTGTTGGCCACGTCGGCCCGCTCGTCGTGCGTCGCCCACAGGTTCATGAAGAACGCGAAGTCGGCGAGCTCGACGGCGCCGTCGCGCACGCCCGGCCCCGAGTCGCCCGTGGTATCACCCGGACACGCGCGGCACCGCGCCACGTCATACCCGAACGCCGCGCCCGAGCGATTGCTCGTGAGCGGGCTCTGGAACGAGCCCACGACGGCCAAGCCGTCGGCGAGCTCAACGTCGTGGCCGAAGAACTGCTGGTTGACCGCACGCCCCGGCGGGCTCATCGTCGCGGCGGAGCGCCACCGTCCCGCCAGCCGCTCGAACAAGAACGCCTGCCCCGCGGGCACGCCGCGGACTCGATGCTGCCACGCCCCGACGAGCAGCCGGTCGCCTTCGAGATCAAGCTTGTTGCCAAACTCGGACGAGGACTGCGGCAGCGGGCTGAGCAATCGCTCGCGCTCGACCCACACGCCATCACGCTCGAACACGTACACGGCGCCGAGACCGTCGCTGCCGCCCCCGTTGGACCTCGCGCCGACGACCAGCCGGTCGCCCTCCAGATCAATTGACACGCCAAAGAAGTCGTTGCTGCCCGCGTTGGAGCCGAACAGCGTCTGCCGCTCGACCCACTGGGCGCCGTCGTGCTCGAACACGAACACGCCCCCGCTCTCGAATGTCCCGGGCGCGGCGTGGTTGAACGCCCCCACCGCGATGGTGTCGCCCGAGAGCTTCACGTCGTGTCCGAAGCGGTTCTGCGCGCGCAGGCTCTCGCTCGACAGGCGCTGCGTTTCGGTCCATGCGTCATCGATCCGCTCGAACACGTACGCGGCCCCCGTGCCGGCGACGGACGTGTTCTCCTCGCGAGCGCCGACGACCACCCGCTCGCCCTCGATGTCCACGCTCACGCCGAACCAGCCGCCCGCCTTGCCGGCCGACGGCAGCAGCTTGGCCTCGAGCACCCACTGGGCGGCGTCTCTCCGATATACGTACGCGGCGCCGGCGTCGTTGGCGACGTCGTCGTCCCACATCGCGCCGACGACCACACGAGTTCCGTCCGGGCTCACCGCGACGTCCTGTCCGAACAGATGCGTCGGATCTGGATCCGGCGCCTTCAGCACATCGATGAATCGCCATCCGTCGGTGTCGCGCTCGTACACGTGCACTCGACCCGCGTCGGTGGTGAGCGCATCGTCTTGCCCCGGGGCGGCGATGGTGAGCACACCCGCGTTCTCATCGAGCGCCGAGCCGAAGTTGGCGGGGTTGCCCGCCTCGGCGTCGAGCGCGGGCAATAGGGTCTGGCTTGAATCGAGCTGGGCGGCGGCGATGGGCGCGCAGCAGCCAATAGACACGGCCGCCGCGAGCATCGCGACGCGATCGCGCATGGACATCATGGTCTCCTCTGGGTTGTCGTTGTCCGCGATCGCTCGCCGAGTCGCGAAGCGGTCGCGTTCCAACAGCCCTAGACGCGCGACCACGCCACAGAGTTCCGCCGGTGCGGCACTTTCTGTCGACCGCCAATCAGGTCGCCGGCGGACAGCCGATCGACCATTGGCTCAGATAGCAGGCAAAGTCCGAGAGTGTCACGCCGTCGCCCGCGCCCGCGGGGTCGCACGCGCCGTCGCCCGTGACGTCGGCGCGCGCTCCGCCGGTTGTCCAGAGCGACAAGTAGAGCGCGATGTCGGACAGATCCACGGCGCCGTCGGGCACCCCGTCACTCGTCCCGATCGATGTCACGTCCGCGGGGCAACGCGGCTTTCCCAGGATGAGGTATCCATGCCCAAGCTCTGGACCCTGCGAGTTCCAGTACGGTGCGGTGGCGAAGATGTCGTCCACGCCGTCGCCATTGACATCTCCCGCGTTGATCGCGTCCCATCCGAAGCACTCGCCGTAGCCCAGGCTGAAGGGCGGCGGGCTGAGACGTTGCGAAGTGATCTCGCGCACGAGCGAGCCGTCAGCGCCGCTATAGATCTGCACGCGGCCGGTGCGGAATCCGCCGTCGGACGAGCCGAGCGTCGAGACGAGCAGATCTGGGCGACCGTCGTTGTTCTGGTCGCCGATCGGTCGTCCGACGCTGAACCATCCGTTGTCGATGTCGCCCTCGCGCTCGAAGAGCAGCGAGCGGTCGGCGCCGGACACGACGTAGAGGCGCCCGGACGTGAAGCCGTGCTCGTCATCGAACATGTCGCAGATGTAGAGGTCGTGCACGCCGTCAAGGTTGAGATCACCCGCGTCGAACAGGAAGAATCGACCGAATTCCTGGGCGTTGGGAAAGTCGCCGAGGTCGTCGGGATCAACGAGGTCGATGAGCGCGCCGTCGGTGCCAGAGCGGATGTGCACGCGGCCCGCGCGGGTGGCGCCCTCGCCCGGTGCCGCGGCGAGCACGTCGTCAAGCCCGTCTCCATCGAGATCGGCGATGCCGCTCATGCCCTTGCCCAGCCGGCCCATGTCGGTATCGC
>JBCAXI010000203.1:0-5479 GCA_038534175.1 Planctomycetota bacterium
GGGTACATCCTGCCCGGGCTGGGCGACGCGGGGGATCGGATGTACCCCTTGTCATTCAGGCATCGATCCACCGCGGCCGCGTAGATGCGCACGCCCGGACACTCCCGCCGCATGCGCTCGACACCCTCCGGCGAGGCGACCAGACAGATCATCCGCAGGTCGTCGGCACCCGCCCGCTCGAGCATGTGGATCGCCGCGACCGCCGAGCCGCCCGTCGCGAGCATCGGGTCGACCAGCACCACGGGGCCCGCGTTCAGATCGCTCGGCAGCTTGTTGAGATAGGTCACAGGCTCCAGGGTCGAGTCATCGCGCGCCAGCCCGAGGTGCCCCACGCGCGCCTCGGGCATCACCGCCAGGATGCCCTCGGTCATCGCCAGGCCGGCGCGCAGCACCGGCACGAGCGTGATGTGCCCGCGCAAGCGGGCGCCAGCCGTCCGTTCCAACGGCGTCTGCACCTCGATCGGCACCGTCGGGAACTCGCGCGAGAACTCGAACACCATCAGTCCCGCGATCTCGGCGAGCAACGCGCGAAAGCCGCGGTGCCCCAGCCCCTTGCCTCGCAGCTGCGTCAGCTTGTGCTGGATGAGGGGATGGTCAAAGACGACGACATCTCGATCAGTCGGCATCGCGCGAGCGTACCGGTAGGCTGGGTGGCATGTCAGTCTCCGACCGGCTCGCGCTCGACGCCGCCTTTGCCCAGGCTCTGAAATCCCGCGACGAGGGCGGTATCCCGATCGGCAGCGCGCTGCTCGCGCCCGATGGTGCCATCGTGGCCCTCGGGCACAACCTCCGCGTCCAGACCGGCGACCCCACCGCTCACGCGGAAACCGTTTGCGTCCGCAACGCCGGCCGCCGACGCGACTGGCACACACTCACGCTGGCCAGCACGCTGTCGCCGTGTGCCATGTGCTCGGGCACAGCCGTGCTGCACCGCATCCCCCGCGTGGTCATCGGCGAGAACCAGACATTCCAGGGCCGCGAGGATTGGCTCCGCGCCAATGGCGCCGATGTCGTTGTGCTCGACGACCCCCGCTGCCGCGAGCTCATGGACACCTTCATCGACGAGCACCCCGAGCTGTGGAACGAGGACATCGGCGTGCCTCCCGAGGCCTGCTAGCGGCTCCGAAACCGCGATTTATGGGTCTTACCCCTTCGCGCGGGCCGAGAGAGCCGCTATCTTGGCGAGATGGGGAGGATGGCGCCCGGGCGACCGCCGCGCGCCAACGCGACGGCATCGGGTTGCCCCTTCGAGGCAACTGGCTCGAGCGTTCTCCTTTTGATCCGCTCCGCAGCGACGCGCGGGCGTAGAAGGGCAGCAGGATGACCGAGGCCGCCACACCGCTGGAAACGACCCAGGGCTACATCCCGCCGACCGTCACCCAGTTCTCGGTGTTCCTGGATAACCGAGTCGGCAAGCTGCACGACCTCGTCGATAACTTCGAGCGCTCCGACTGCCTCATCGCGGCGATCAGCGTCCACGAGGCCTCCGATCACGCCGTGGTCCGCATTCTCACGAACAACGCCAAGCTCACCCGCGCCCTGCTGCGGGAAGACAGCCTGCCGTTTGCCGAGCACAGCGTCCTCGTGGTCGAGCTCTCCTCCGGGCACACCCTCACCAGCCTGTGCATCAGCCTGCTCGCCGCCGAGGTCAATATCCACTTTGCCTACCCGCTCATGCTCCGCCCCAACGGTACCCCCACCATCGCCCTCGCCGTCGATGACTGCACCTTCGCCGGCCAGATCCTCCGGCGAAAGAACTTCCGCCTCTTCGGCGAGGCCGACATCCTCGACATCCACTAGCGGCCGTCTCGACCACCTCGCCCCCACCACCTCGCCTCCGGCAGCCACACCCCCCCAAACAGGCAGTTCAGCAACCGACGGGCCGTCGGTACGCTACAAATCGGAATCGAACCGTGGGTCAGGCCATGCGTCGCGCCCAGCGGCGTGCATCCAAGGAGAACACCATGCGACGAATGTCCACCCTGCTCGCGATCACCGCTGCCGCCGGGTTCGCCCTCGCGGGCCCAGGTCACGACCACGATCATGACCAAGACCACGCGCATGACCACGCGCACGATCACGCCGAGCAGCTCAGCATCAAGGACTTCCGCCCCGACTACAAGCTGCCCGAGCTCTGGGTCGGCGCCAAGGCACCCGAGCTCCGCATCGCCGAGTTCGTTAAGGGCGATCCCGTCACCTCGTTCGAGCCGGGGCGTGTGTACGTCGTGGAGTTCTGGGCGACCTGGTGCGGCCCGTGCATCAAGGCGTTCCCCCACCTTTCCAAGCTCCAGAAGGCGCACAAGGACAAACTCACCGTCATCGGGGTGAACATCTGGGACGAGCAGCCCGGCGAGAACGAGGCTGACCACTCCGAGCGCATCACCGAGTTCGTCGACAAGCAGGCCGACAAGATGGCCTACACCGTCGCGGTCGAGGACGGCGAGCAGATGGCCGAGAGCTGGATGAAGAAGGCGGGGCGCAGCGGCATCCCCTCGGCGTTCCTCGTCGACCAGGACGGCAAGATCGCGTGGATGGGCCATCCGATGGGCATGGACGACACGCTCAAGGCACTGCTCGACGGCAAGCACGACGCGAAGGCCGCCGCCGAGGAGGCGGCTCAAGAGCATGAGATGCGCGCCTGGTCCGACGTCACCATGGAGCACGTGATGAAGGGCGGCGAGGAGGCCGACGCGACCGTTCGCAAGATCCTGCACGCCAAATTCAGCGACGAGCCGGGCTTCCTGAACGCTGTGGCCTGGAACATCCTGACCAACGAGCGTGTCAGCGAGCCCAACTACGAGACCGCGCTGATGGCCGGCAAGCACGCCTGCGAGGCGACCGAGTGGAAGGACCCCGGCATCCTCGACACGTACGCGCTCGCCGCGTTCAAGACGGGCGACGTCAAGAAAGCCATCAAGGTGCAGAAGAAAGCGCTCGGCCTGCTCGAGGGCACGGAGTGGGACTCGGCCCGCGGCGAGTTCGAGGCACGACTCGCCGAGTTCGAGGCCGCGCTCTAGGTAGCCCGGCAGCCCGGCTTCACGCCGGCCGATCGGAACTCAGCCAAAGCACAACACGCGCGGGCCGCTCGTAACAGGGCGGCCCGCTTTGCATATACAACGCTCGATCGGGCACAACAACGCCGCGCGGCGCTAGGCCAGGCCCTTGGCGCCCAGCCAGTGCTCGGCGTCGATCGCCGCCTGGCAGCCCATGCCCGCGGCCGTCACGGCCTGGCGGTAGTTTGCGTCCGCCACGTCGCCAGCGGCGAACACGCCATCGATGTTCGTCGCGCTCGATCGACCCTTCAGGTCGATGTACTTCGCGTCGTCGAACTCCAGCCCGCTCTCGAGCAGAAAGCCCGTCGCAGGCGTGTGCCCGATCGCGACGAAGAACCCCGTGGCGGCGAGTGTCGACCGCTCGCCGGTCTTTGTGTCCTCGAGCTCCACGCCCGTCACCTTGTCCTCGCCGAGCACGTCGACAACGACCTTGTTCCAGAGCACCTTGGCGTTGGGCTGAGAGAGGTACCGCTCCTGCATCACCTTGCTGGCGCGCAGCTCGTCGCGGCGGTGGATCACGTAGACCTCACTGGCGAACTTCGTGAGGTACGTCGCCTCCTCCATCGCCGTGTCGCCGCCGCCCACGACCGCCAGCGGCTGGTCCCTGAACATCGGCAACGCGCCGTCGCACACCGCGCACGCCGACACCCCGCCGCCGATCTGCGCCAGGCGCAGCTCGTTCTCGAGACCGAGCCAATTCGCGGTCGCGCCCGTCGCGATGATCACCGCGTGCGCCCGCACCTCGTCGCCCCCGCTCGTCTTGAGCACGAACGGATGCTGGCCGAAGTCCACCGACTCCACGTCCTGCCCGATGACCTTGGTCCCGAACCGCTCGGCCTGTTTCTGGAACAGCTGCATCATGTCCGGCCCGGTCACGCCCTCGGGAAAGCCGGGGTAGTTCTCGACGTCGGTCGTGAGCATGAGCTGGCCGCCGGGCAGGACGGGCGCCGGGTTGGCCTTGGGCACGCCGACATAGCAGACCGGATCAAGATTGGCCCGCGCCGCGTAGATCGCCGCGGTCCAGCCCGCCGGGCCCGAGCCGATGATGACCACCTTGTGCACGCCGGTGCCGTTGTCGCTCATGTCGTCCCTCGCCTGCGCCCCGCCTCGCCCAACCCAATCCGACGATCGATTATTCGCCCGCGCCCAGCCCTCGCTCCAGCGCGAGGATCGGCGGCCAGATCAGCAGGTCCGTCCCGCCGACGCCGTTCTCTTCCCACCGCGCCACACGACGCGCCCAGTCCTTCTGCCCATCCGGCCCGATCGAGTACAGCACGAACCCGTCGCGGCCCACGCGGATGTTGCGCGACGAGCCGCCCACCATGACTTCGATCTCGTGCGGCTGCGGCTCGCCGTTGGGAAACTGGTCCGCCGTGTCACGGATCGGAACGAAGTACTCCAGCGGCGGCCCGCCGGTCGCTCCGCCCGTCGCGCGGAACGGATCGGCATCAAGGCGCCGAACCCACGAGCCGCGGACCGACGAGACCTTCGGCGGCGGGCTCCGCCGCGCGTACACGTACCCCACAAGCGCCAGGCTCGTCCGCGTGCCGACGATGTCCAGACGCGCGCGCTCGCGCAGCGAGAACAGATCCGTCCGATCCTCGAGCGTTGCGGACAGCGCCGCGTACCGGTCGCCATCGAGTTGGTTGTAGTACGCCGGGTCCGACATGCGAGGGTGGAACGGGTCCACCGCCCATCGATCGACCCAATCCTCGTACGCCAAACGCAGCTCGTCGCGGGTCTGCGGCGCCGAGGCGTGCCCCCGCGCCTTGCCCTCCCACGCCGCGGCCTGACCGAACAAACGCAGCGGGCGATCGCCGGCGTCGAGGCGTGCGAGCGTCGCGGCGAAGGTCGCCGCGTCCGTCGCGTCGCCCGATCCGAACACGCGCGACACGATCTGTTCGACCGCGACGCGATCGCCCTCGGGAAAGTCGAGGCGACCCAGATCCAGATATCCCCGGTCCGGATCGAGTCGGTCGATCGCGGCCTGGATCGCTTCTTGATCCAGTGATCGTGAACCGATGAAGTCCGCGTATAGCAGCGACCTGATGCGCTCCAGCCCCTCCGACATCGTCTCCAGGCCCCAGCGCGTCTCCTCGGCAAATTGGCGATCGGCCAGCTGTCGTCCGAGAAACACCACGTCGCCCATCACGTCGATCGCGCTGGCCACATCGCCCTCCGACGCCAGACGAGTCGCCTCTACCTCGGCCAGTGAGCGGAGCCGATCGAGCGCGCTCAGGTGCCCGAACCGGGCCAGTGCGAGCGTCGGGGGCGTGCCCAGGTCGGTGTACGCCCCGGCCTCGACCGACGCCGCCACGACGCCCAGGTCGCCGTACGGCTGACCGAACGCGTGGGCGCGTCGCCAGTCTGGCGGTCAGGAGCCCATGACGCTCAAGGAGGTGGCCGCCGAGGTGGGCATCAGCCGC
>JBCAXI010000204.1:0-5443 GCA_038534175.1 Planctomycetota bacterium
CAGGCCCGACGCCATCCTGCTCATGCCGCGGCCTCTTCGGATGTTGGGGCGTACAGACGAACGACGTCGACCCCGCGGGCGCGCAGGGGCGCGCAGCGTTGCCAGAGGCTGTGCTCGAAGGCGTCGGAGGAGAGCAGGATGGCGTCGGGCCTGAGTGTTTCAGCCGATTCGAGCGAGACGATCGGAAAGCCCCAGAGGCTGGAACCATGGCGTTCGGCGCGGTCGTCAATGATGGCGACGATCTCGACGGGCGGATCGGCGAGGACCTGCGCGGCGCGTCGGGTGTGCGTGCCGGCGCCGTAGATCGCGACCCGTCGCTTGCCTCGATCGGCGAGTACTTGCAGCGCTTGCTCGACGCGGAGCTCGACGGGACGGGCGAGGACGTGGGGTGAGAGGCCGTCGGTCCATCGCCACTCGGCGAGGCCGGGGCCGTGGCGGAGCAGCTCGTCTCGATCGAAGGTCAGGTCGGTGCCCTTGGGCTGGTGTCCAGGGAACATGGCGTACTTGCGTTGGAGGAAGAGCGCGCAGTCGTCGAGGTCCTTGTCGGCGACATTGGCGGTCCACCACGCGGGCTGGGTCTCTCCCTCGCGGGTGAAGTGGGCGTGGTACTGGTGGGCGTCGTCGCGCATCCAGAGCTTGCCGAGGCAGCGGGCAACCCAGAAGAGCTCGTTGTCGGCCCAGTTGTGGGCATAGCCGCCCCACATGGGGCCGCGGCCCTCGTACATGGTCTCGAAGAACTTGCGTCCGAACCATGGCGAGCCGCAGTAATTCTGGGCCCACATGAAGGTGTCGCCTGCGGGCTGCATGACGCCGAAGCCGTCGGGAAAGCGCTCGAAGTAGTCGTCGGCAAGCTGCTGGGCGGTGCGGTGGGGGTCTGGCAGCATGTCGTCGCCGCCGCTGACGACGAGGTCGGCCGACCCGGGCACGACGTCTCGGCAGAGGATGTTGATCGACTCGGCCCAGCCGGGGTAGTGATCGCTCCAGAGGCAGCGGTCGGCGGGGATGTCGCCGGCTTCCATGTTTTGGAGCACCGCGATGTGGTAGCCCTGTCGGCGCCACTCGGGGAGGCGCTCGCGGCAGCGCTCGACACTGGCGGACGGAATCGCGAACCACACCTCGGCCATCGCCAGCTCCGATCGAGAGAGTCCCCACGGCGCGCGGGTCTCCGCGCGAAGTGGTGTTATCGGCCGCCGGGGCCCGCGTCTTCAGCCGGGGGCGCGCTTCGTGCGGGTCGGGGGCTCCGATAAGCTGGGTGGATGTCCGAGGTCACGGCCCTTCTCCGCCTCGCGTCCGACGAGCCCGCCGCGGCTCGGGAGCTGTTCGAGCTGATCTATCAGGACCTCCGCGGGTTGGCCGAGGCGCGGATGCGGGGGGAGCGGGTGGACCACACGCTGCAGGCGACGGCCCTTGTGCACGAGGCGTTCGTTCGGCTCGTGGGCGTTGAGGCGGACCACTTCAACGATCGGAAGCACTTCTTTCGGGTCGCGGCCGAGGCGATGCGACGGATTCTGATCGACCACGCGCGGGCGCGGCTTGCCGACAAGCGGGGCGGGGGCGCGCAGGGCTTCACGCTCGGCGCCGAGGATGGGATGATCGAGTGCGATCCGTCGCGTCTGATCGAGCTGGACGACGCGATGCGTGCGCTCGCGGGGGAGGACGAGCGGGCCGCGGCGATCGCGGAGCTGCGGTACTTCGGGGGCGTGGGGCTCGAGCTGATCGCCGAGACGCTGGGCGTCTCGGAGCGCACGGTGAAGCGCGATCTGCGTTTCGCGCGGGCGCGGCTGTCGGAGTTGCTCGGTGACCGCTGAGGGCTCATCCGATTCATCTTCCGGTTTTTCTTCGAGCGACCGTCTCAAGGCGATGCTCTCGCAGGCGCTCGAGCTGCAGGGCGAGGCGCGCGAGGCGTTCATCGACGGGGCAAGCGAGCGAGACTCGGCGCTCGCCGGGCGTCTGCGAGAGCTTGCCCGCGCCTGGGACCACGCGACGACGCTGCTTCGGGACGACGACTCGGGGGCAACGATCCCGCCGATCGGACTCAAGCCGGCGGGCAAGCCCGAGGACCTGATCGGCAACCGTGTGGAGCGGTACCGATTCGACGCGGTGCTTGGATCGGGCGGGTTCGGCGTGGTGTACCGGGCGCACCAGGACAGCCCCGTCCGGCGGGATGTGGCGCTCAAGGTTGTGCGTCCGGGCGGGTCCAGCGTCGAGTTTCTGGCTCGTTTTGAGGGCGAGCGTCAGGCGCTCGCGCGGCTGAGCCATCCGTCGATCGCGCGGATCTACGACGCGGGCGCCCTGCCCGATGGGCGTCCGTTCTTCGCGATGGAGCTGGTCGAGGGCGAGCCGATCACCACGTACTGCGATCGGGCGCGGCTGACGATCCGCGAGCGGATTGTGCTGCTCGCCGAGGCGGCCCGAGCGGTGCAGCACGCGCATCAGAAGGGGGTGATCCACCGAGACCTGAAGCCGTCGAACGTGTTGGTTGGCGACGGGGACGAGGGCCCGTTCGTCAAGATCATTGACTTCGGGATCGCCAAGGCGATCGGCGAGCCACTCGCTGACGACATGGCGGTGACGCGGGCGCAGCAGATCATCGGCACGCCGCAGTACATGTCGCCCGAGCAGGCGATGGGCGATCGCGATGCGATCGACACGCGGAGCGACGTGTTTAGTTTGGGCGTGATTCTGTACGAGCTTCTGTGCGGGGCGAGGCCGATCGCGGATGAGGTGTTCGGTGCCACGCCGCCGGGCGAGCTCGGTCGGCTCTTGATGACGACGCCCATGGTGCGTCCATCGATTCGGTTGGGTCAGCTCGGCTCGATGGGGGCCCCGATGGGCGGCTCGATGAGTGGCTCGATGAGGGGTGAGGTCGCCGGGGCGCGGGGATCGACGCCCGAGCGGCTGCCACTCGAGCTTGCGGGCGAGCTCGACTGGATCGCGGCGCGTGCGATCGACGCGGAGCCTGATCGGCGGTACGCGTCCCCGGCCGCGATGGCGGACGATCTTGGAAACTACCTGGCGGACGAGCCGGTCGAGGCGAGGCCCCCGAGCCGGAGCTATCTGGTGAAGAAGTTCGCGCGGCGGCACAAGGCGGCGGTGGCCTCCGTGGTGGGCCTCGCGGCGATGCTCGCGGCGGTGCTGGTGGTGCTCACGGCGAGTCTGGCGATTGTGAACTCGGAGCGTGCGGCGGCGCTCGACGCCAAGAGCGAGGCGCTCGCGATCAATGACTTCTTGACGTCGGTCTTGAGCTCGGCGCGGGGGGACCGAATGGGCCGGGGGGTGACGGTGCTTGAGGCGGTGGAGGCCGGCGCCGACGAGATCGATGATCGGTTCGCGGATCAGCCCGTTGCGGCGGCGACGGCGCACCACTCCGTGGGCACGCTGCTCATGACCCTGGGTGAGCCCCAGCGGGCCAATGGGCACTTGCTTCGAGCCGTCGAGCTTATGGATGAGGCGGGCGAGCACGACTCGGCGACCGCGATCATGATCCGGAGCGACGCGGCGCTGAGCTATGTCGATCTTGGGCAGCCCGAGGAGCTACGCAAGCGACTCACCGATGTGTATCGGGATGTTCAACATGCCATGGCGCCGGACGAGCCGCAGCGCCTGCTCGTTGCGGCGAACTTTGCGGCCAATGTGCTGATGTTGGATGGTGCGATCGACGAGGGCCGTGCGATCATCGAGGAGACGATTCGCCGGGCCGCGCGGCAGCCCGAGTCGGAATCGGCGATGGAAGCGCATCTGCTGGGGTTGTTTTCGCTCGCGCACGCCGAGCGCGAGCGGGGCGACGACGAGGCCGCGTCGGGCTATCTGCGGCAGATGCTGGAGATGACCGAGGCCGAACCGGGCCGCTGGTCGCGCCATCGGCTGGGGGCCATGAACAATCTAGCCACGGGCATGATCCGCGCCGGGCGGTATGAAGAGAGCCTGGAGCTGCTCGGCGAGATCCGCACGATCATGGAGGGGCGGTTCGGGCCGAACAACACGTCGTTGCTGCACGTGTTGAACAACATCGCCAGCGTGCTGA
Source organism: Planctomycetota bacterium (assembly GCA_038534175.1). Classification (GTDB taxonomy): domain Bacteria; phylum Planctomycetota; class Phycisphaerae; order Phycisphaerales; family UBA1924; genus JBCBZM01. The sequence goes on from JBCAXI010000204.1 coordinate 4,025, forward strand.
AGCGCCTGGGGCGTTATGACGAGGCGATTGAGTTGCGGGATGAGGCCGAGCGCCGCGCCGCGGAGGTGCTGCCCGCGGGACATCCAACGCACGGACGTCTCCTGGAGAGCCGGGCCGAGTTGCTGGTTGTCATGGGACGCATTGATGAGGCCGAGCGCGCCTTTCTAGCGGCCCACGAGATCTATGAGGGCGTTCCCGGGTTGCCGCCGCAGCTGATCAGTGGCAACGCCGGCGCGCTCGCGTCGCTCTATCGCGAGATGGGACGCGAGCGCGACTCGGAGCACTGGGCGCGAGTTGCCGGCGACGAGGACTGATCGTCGCCGGGCGGCGTGTGCTGGGTTGGTGCTCAGGTGCGTTGCGCGACGTAGTAGACGTTCATGATGTCGTGCTCGAGACGATGGGCGGCGACGCGCTCGAAACCTGCCTCGTGGAGCATGCGGAGGGCGAGCTGCTCGCCCCACGCGGCGCCGAGGCCGGCGCCGCCTTGGGCGAGGCTGACGGTCATGCAGTGCAGGCAGCTGATGGTGTAGATGAAGGGCGCGAGTGGTGCGTCCATATTGTCGCCGATGCGGCTCGCGCCGGCGATGTCCTGAGCGAGGTAGACGCCGTCCTTGCGGAGCGAGGTCGCGATGCCGCGGAGCATGCCGGCGGGGTCGGCCTGGTCGTGGATCGCGTCGAAGCTGGTGATCAGGTCGAAGCGACGGTCGGTCTCGAAGGCGGTCAGATCGAGCACTTCGAAGGTGACGTTGGGCCGTCCGCGGCGTTGCGCCTCGTCGTTCGCGTAGCGAACAGCGGCTTCGGAGAGATCGACTCCGAGAAAGCGACTGCTCGGGTAGCGGGCGGCCAGCTCGAGCATCGCGTGGCCCCGTCCACAGCCGGCGTCGAGCACGTCGATGCCCTGTTGCAGGCGATACGTCAGGCCCGGCGCGAGCGGAAGGATGTGCTCGGCGAGCGCGGCGACGACGGTCTGGTCGCTCTCCTCGGCCATGACGTCGTGGAAGCGGGGGAAGGAGGCGTATGGCACGCCGCCGCCGTCACGGAAGCAGGCGACGATCTCGTCCTCGACGCCGGCGAGCACGGGGATGAACTGGGCGGTGACGGCGAGGTTGCCCTCGGCCGAGCGGCGCGTGAGCAGATCGGCGTGGTCTTTGGGGAGCCAGAAGGTGTTCGTGGTGGGGTCGTGCGCGACGATGCGGCCGGTCGTCATGGCGCCGAGCCACTCGCGCACGTAGCGCTCGTCGAGGTCGGCGTGCTCGGCGAGGCGCTGCGAGGTGGAAGGGCCGGCGCGATCGAGCGCGTCGAACAGGCCGACGCGGTGCCCAATTGAGATCATGAGCGAGAGGGCCGACTTGTTGTACAGGTCGACCATCATCTCGGCAAACGGGGTGTCGGTGTCGGGCTGGATGGTGCATGCGTTGC
>JBCAXI010000205.1:0-5417 GCA_038534175.1 Planctomycetota bacterium
CACGGTCACCATCAACTCGAACACCGGCACGCTCACCGGCATCGACGTGGTCTCGAACAACAACGCGGGCGCGGGCGCCATCACCATCGCCGCGTCCATCCTCGGCGACTCGAGCGTGGTCATCGATGGCAACGTCGCCTCGCTGGCGACGGGCGTCGTGAACACCGTGGGGCGTCTGGCCCTCGGCGGGCAGGCGGGCACGGTCACGACCGGCGCGTTCCTCTCCGGCACGCTCGACACCAACGCGATCTCGGCGGTCAACGTCAACGGCCGCTACGGCTCGGCGAACCCGGACGTCTCGGGCGAGGTCGGCATCGACCTGCTCAATGTCGGCGCGCTCACGATCTCTGGTGTTGCGAGCGGACGCATCAACGTCGAGCGCGACATCGGCTCACTTAACTTGGGCACGGTCGAGACCTCGCTCATCCGCGCCGGGGGCGGGATTGGCTCGTTCATCTCGGGTCGCCTCGCCGAGACGCGCGTCAGCGTGGGCGACTTCCTCACCTCGGCCACCATCAACGCCGACATGTTCGACTCGATGTTCCTCATCGGCGCCGATCTCGGCAGCGACGCGGACTTCGGCGGCATCGACGGCGCGGCCGATCGCCTCACCAGCGGCTTCGCCGGCAACTTCACCATCGCCGGCGACTTCGAGGAGTCCGACATCGTCGCGGGCTTCACCCGAGGCCCCGACGGGTTCTTCGGCACGCCCGACGACAGCCTCGCGCCCGGCCGCTCGACGATCGGGAATGTCACGATCGGCGGCGACAACGTCGGCTCGGGCTTCAACAGCGAGTCGTTCCGCATCGCCACCACCGGCACGGTCGGCACCGTCACGGTCGACAACCGGCTCGCGACCGCGACGGGCAACTTCGCGATCGATCGCCCCGGGCTGGATCCCGAGCCGATCCAGATCGTCGATCTGGTCGTTTCCGAGTCGGCCCGCGTCTACACCGCGTCGATTTTCTTCAACCAGCCCATCGACCTCAGCACGATTCCCAGCTCCCTCGCGGTCAGCGAGGTCCGGGGCGTCGGCGAGGTCGAGATCCGGCTCATCGACGGGCTGGACTTCACCACCGAGTACGACCGGGGCCAGGACGAGCTGCGCATCACCTTCGCCCGCGACATCACCGAGCGCGACCTGCCCCAGCTTCCGGGCGTCCCGGGCGCGGGCATCTTCCGGTTTACCCTCGACGCCGACGCCCTGCGGGGCGCCAGCGCGGGCGCGCTGCTCGACGGCGACGGTGACGGTTTCGCCACCGAGGACGACGACTTCTCCGAGGACGACATCGTCGGCGACGCCGGCGACAAGATCGCCGACCAGCAGACGTCCGTCACCGGTGTCACGGGCCTGCCCGTCAATGTCGACTTCCGGGCGCCCACCAACCTCGACATCGTGCTCGACAACAACGTGCTGCCCGACCAGCTCCCCGATCCCAACACGACCTTCACCCTTCGCGGCACGATCGGCGACCACCCCGACCACAGCTCCACGGTCTTCCGCTTCGCGGCCGACCAGGACGTCTACAGCATCACGCTCCAGGCGGGCCAGATCCTGCGTATCGACGAGGCCATCGGGCAGGCCGCGAACATCCCGATCACGCTCATCACGCCGGCCGACGAGTCGGTCAACGTCAACAACTTCGGCGACTTCCGCGCCGACGGCACGGGCGACCTGGCGTTCCTCCCGAACGACACGTCGTCGCTCACGCGTCAGTTTGTCACCAGCACGATCGATCCGATCGTGCAGGACGTCATCACCCGCAGCTACCTCGTCAAGACGACGGGCCAGTACCTGTTGGTGGTCGGCACGCTGCCCGAGCTGATCGACGACCTCACGACGGTGCCCAACACCAGCCCGGTGCCGGGCCAGCTGGGCGCATACGCGTTCGACATCTCGATCTTCGATGATGGCGACTCGGGCTTCGCCGCGACGAGCGACGCGGGTGACGGCGCCGCGATCGTCAACGCCCCGCAGCCCAGCGCGTTCGCCGGGCCGGACGGTCAATTCGGCACGGCCGACGACCAGGCGACGTTCCAGACCGGCGCGTTCACCTTCACGCTCAACCCGGGCGCCGACGGCGTCCGCGGCACGGGCGACGACTCCGTGACGGGCGACAACAACTTTGGCATCAGCTCCACGCGTGTCGGCTCGACGCTCATCACCAACGTGAACGCCTCGATCGGCACGGCTCGTTTCGCCGGCGTGCCCAACGAGGTCTTCCCCGATGTCGACATCCTGCACCTCAACAACCGCGGGCTGATCGCGCCGGGCACCAACATGACCATCACGGTCCAGCTCGACCAGCTCGGGGCGGACCTGGGCTCGACGGTGTTCGGCGGCAACGTGCAGTTCGCGCTATTCGATACCACCAACGCGACCAGCGTCGACGACGCCGTGCTCGTGTTCGCGCCGACGGACTTCTCGCCCAACGGCGGGGAGCCGGGCGTGATCGCCTCAGGCATCAACGGCACGTACGGCTACGACGCCAACGGCGACTTCTTCATCTCGTTCCGCACGCCGGGCGCGGTGGGCTCCGAGGGCGTCGACCCGGCGCGGTACGCCGTGATGATCCAGGGCGTGGTCAACACCGATTACGCGCTCACGATCGTGACGACGCCGCCCACGACTCCGACCACGCAGCTCTCGCAGAACATCCTGCTGGAGACCCAGGGTGGGCTGGTCGACTGGTTGCTTGCCGACGGCTCGGACCTCGAGCTGGAGGGCTTCGACGCCAACGTGCTTGGCTTCACCGGCATCCTGCCCAACGGCCAGGAGGTCGAGTCGTACATCCTCGCTGAGCTGACGCAGACGCTCAACGGGATCTTCGCCGCCGCGGGGCTCGACGTGAACTTCTCGACGTCGTCCGCCTCGTTCGAGTTCCAGGACTTCTCGACGGTCTTCATCAGCGACACGCCCGACCCGCTCAACACCGTGTTCGGCGGCGGCGTGACGAGCGCGCTCGACGCGTTCTTCTCCGACTTCGTCGAGTTCTCGTCGATCGGGACCGAGCCGTTCGGCTTCAGCGAGCGGTCCGACCCGCTCAACATCGACCGCAACGACGAGGCCGTGGTCTTCGCGCCCTCGCTGTCGCTGCTGGGGCTCGATCCTTCTCTGGCCGATGTCGATCGGTTCGTGCTCTCGCTGAGCGCCGCGGTCGGCCGACGGGTCGGCGAGCTGCTCGGCCTGCAGATCACCGCCAGCCACGCCGCGGGCGAGGTGGACGACGACGGGGCCGATCTGTTCGACCTGTTCTCGGCCGACTCGGTCACACGCCGACCCGGCGGCATGCTCGAGTACACCATCTCAACCAACGGCCGCCTGCTCTCGACGTCCATCGACGGCATCACCGGCACCGATTTCTTCCTCGGTCGCCAGAACGCTGGCGGGCTGCTGTCGCTCTATGTCCTCTGAGGAGAATCTGCTACACTTCCCGCGGCGACCTAGTCGCCCTTAACGTGCCCCCACCCCCAACGCCCGTGGCCGAAGGTCGGTCACGGGCGTCTTCTTGCGCGGAATCATCGGGGTCAGCGCTTCTTCTGCAGCTTCTCGAGCCGATCGGCCGCTCGCTCGGCCCGCTCGACGAGGGCCTCGAGGCGCGCCTGCGGGTCACGCAGTGCGGCGTCCAGCTCGGCGGTGCGCGACGCGAGGGCGGTGTCGGCGCGATCGGCCAGATCCAGCGTCTCGCGCAGGGCGTCGTGGAGCGTCGCGTGGCGCTCACACAGCTCGGCGCCGCGGGCCGCGGCGTCATTTAGACGCGTCTCCAACGCCGCCGCCCTCGTCTCCGCTTCGAGCCCGTCGACCTGCACGCGCGACAGGCCCTCATCCAGCTCGCGCTGCCGCGTCTCCAGCTTGTCGATCGACTTGGCCGACGTGATGATCGCGTCGGTCAGCTTGCGCCGCGCGTTCGTCGCCACGTTCACGGCCTCCTCGACCCGACCCAGCGCCGTCACCATCGCGTCGCCCGCGCCCGACGCCTGCTCGAGCCGCTGTGCCAGCGAGCCCTCGGCGTCGGACAGGCAGGCCTGGTCGGCCCGCTGGAGCAACGCGTCGAGCGACTCGATCCGCTCGAGCACGCGCAGGCCCTTGGCCTCGGAGATCGCGGTCTCCACGCGGGTGGTGATCGCTGCGGCGCGGGTCTCGGCGCCCGCGATCGACACCTGCACCCTCGTCTCGGCCTCGTCGCCCTCGCGGCGAAGATCGTCCCGCACGCGCGTCAGTCGCTCGTCGAGCTCGCACAGCACGTTCGCCGCTCGCTCGGCGGCCTGCTCCGAGGCCGACTGCAGCGTGCGCTCCAGCCGCTCGCATGTCGCGCCGGCTCGATCGACGCGCTGTTCGATCTCGGCGCCGGCGGAACGCGCGCGCTCTGCGGCCTGCGTCGCGAGGGCTGTCAGCTCGGTCGCGCCCGACTGCACCCGCGCGGTCACCGCGATCGATTCGGTCCGCGCCCGCTCGAGCAGCTCGTCCAGGTGCGTGTCGAGGCGGGCCACGCCCGATTGCAGCGCGGCCTCGATGGTCTCGGTCTGCTCGCTCGCAAAGGTGTCGAGTCGCGCCTCGAGCGCCGCGGCCCGCTCGGCTCGCTCGCTCGACCGATCCAGCGTGCGCTCGACCCGGGTGGCGCCCTCGTCCAGCTTCGGGATCACGCGCAGCGTCGCCTCGAGCTGCTCGCGCAGCTTGCCCGCCGAGGCGGCGATCGCCTCTCGCAAAGAGGCGACCTCCTCGCGCGTCGTCCGCAGCGTGCCCGACTCCTCGGCGGCCTCCTCGATCAGCGAGCGGAGGGCGCTCGCGTACTCCGCGAATCCACGCGCGTCGATCACCCGCGGCGTGAGCAGCAGATCGTCGGCGATCGTCGCGCCAGGCGCGGTGCTCGCGGCGGTGCGGCTTCGACGATCGGGCTGGGCTTGGACCTGGGTCATGTCGCGCCTCCGTGCGCTGTCGGGCCGCGCCGGACGCTCCGCGTCCGATCACCTTCGAGACGAAGCTCGTCGGCCCGGGGATCTTTCGATGCTCGCACTATCGCGGCTGGGCGCCGAGCCCGCAAGGCGTTCGGATCGGGGGGACGCCTCGCCCGGCGTCTACACTCCCGCCATGGCGTCCTCCCGCACACCGCGAAGCTCGCCCGGCGCCCGCCGGGGGCCCGGGCGCGTGTCGGAGGACGAGGCCCCCTTCCGCGACGCCGAGCGGGGCGAGCGGATCCAGCGGGTCCTCGCCGACGCGGGTGTCGCCTCACGCCGGGCGTGCGAGACCCTGGTCGAAGAGGGCCGCGTCGAGGTCAACGGGATTCTGATCACCGGTCTGCCGGCGTGGGTCGATCCGACGTCCGACCGAGTGTCGGTCGATGGCAAGGCGGTGGTCGTCGCGCCCGAGCGGCCGGTGTACATCATGCTCAACAAGCCGACGCGAACGGTGACCACGG
>JBCAXI010000206.1:0-5406 GCA_038534175.1 Planctomycetota bacterium
CGTGAGGGTGGTCGCCGCGGCCCCGGCGTCACGCCGCCCGACCGCGGCGACTTCGGCGACGAGCGGCGGGGCGGTCCGGGCGGTCCGGGGGGCGAATCGAGAGCGCCCGATGCGATCTCGTTCGAGCGCGACGCCGCGCTGCCCTCGCCGCCACCCAGACCGCCGGCGGCGAGCTTCCGATTGCACGTGCACGCCGAGCTGGTGGATTCCAACGCGTCGCCCGAGAGCGAGTTGGACGCCGAGACCGGGGAGGATCTGCGATGAAAGCCGTGCTTGCCTGGGTCAAGACGAATCTAGTCTCGGTCATCTGCGTGGTGGTCGCGCTCGTGCTGTTGCCGGCGGGCTTCGTGGGCAGCAACATCTGGGGCAGCGGGATGCGCGAGGAGCGCCAGGGCGAGGCGTCCTCGGCGTTGAGCTCGCTCAATAACGTCAAGGACGCGCGGTACGAGATTCCGCTGCCGATGGGGGACGAGCCGACGATGAACGAGTCGGCGCCGCCGAACCCGCGACGCACCGAGCGGTACTTGGAGATCAAGACCGAGGTCGAGGCCGCAACGGCGCGAGTGATCGAAGAGGTACGCACGCGCAACGCGAAGTCGTACGGGCCGCTGATCGAAGGGCTGTTCCCCGACCCTGTCTCGAAGCTGCGTGGCGACCAACTGGCGCTCGCGTTCGTGGACGAGCTCGTGGGCGAGCGTGGGGGGGCGGGCGCGTACGCGGCGCTGCTCGACGCGATCAACGCGGGCCCGGGCGCCGACAACGACGATGTGCTGCTGCGTCTGCAGGACAGCTATGAGACTCGGCTCGAGCGGATCGAGGCGCAGATGGGCCGCGCGCCCACGCCCGAGGAGCTGTACGAGATCCGCGCCGAGCTGGCCGACGAGCGACTCTCGTTGTACCGCTACCCCGCACAGCGACGCAGCTTCTTCGCGACGCCGGCGAACCTGCTCGCCGAGGCGCCTCGCGGGACCGACGCGAGCGGAGCGCCCTCGCCGCGCGGACGAGGCGCCGGCGCCGGCGGCTCCAGCGGCTTCAATCGCTGGACGAGCAAGCCCGAGCCCGGGCCCGCCGAGCCACCCAGCGTGGCCGAGTGCTTCGCCTGGCAGTTCGACTACTGGACCGTGAAGGACACGCTCATGGCGATCGCGTCGGCCAACGATCGCGACGACGGGCGGCGCGGCGTGCCCAGCGCGGCGGTGAAGCGGCTGCTCTCGCTCCGCGTCACGCCGCTGTTCGATCCCTCGCAAGCGACGGGCTCGGACAGCACGGGCGGAGACGACGGCGGGCGCGACGACTTTGGCGGCGGCTTCGATGATGGCGGCGGATCGGCGGGGCCCAGCGGGCCTCCGAGCGCCACCGTGTACCAGCCCGACCCGAGCGTCTCGATCACAGGGCGCGTCGGCTCGAAGGGCAACCAGCTCTACGACCTGCGCAACATCGAGGTCGTCGCCGTCGTCTCGTCGGGACGCATCGACGACATCATCCAAGCGATCGAGGCGTACAACCTCATCACCGTCTTGGACTGGCGGATCGAGTCGGTCGATCCGCTCGCCCATCTCGCCGGCGGGTACTTCTACGGCGACGACCACGTCGTCCGCTTGACGCTCCAGCTCGAGTCGCTCTGGCTCCGGGACTGGACCACCCCGTTCATGCCGGCGGGCGTGCGCACGCTCCTGGGCGTGCCGGAGGACGTGAGCGTGGACGCGGGCGGCGAAGAGTTCAACTGATTCCGGACGCCCCAGCGCGCGGCTCCATCGGGGTCACGCGTCGCGGCGGTCCGTGGAGAGTCTCATGAAAGTCAAGGGCATCAACATCTTCGAGCAGCACGCCGAGAAGGCGGTGGTCGCGGTGGTCGCGCTCGCGGTGCTCGCCGCGCTCGCATTGCAGTTCCTCACCGAGTCAACGGTCAAGGTCGGCAACCAGGACGTGCCGGTCGGGCAGGCCTTCGACCAGGCCGAGCGCCTGGCGCAGAACGTGCGCGCGTCGATCGACGACAGCGAGCCGGCGTTGCCCGAGGCCCCCGCGGGCTCGATCGCATCGGCGCTCGACGAGCGGCTCGCGGGACGCGTCGGCGCCCGCCCGCGCGTGGACGAGCTCGACAGTGCGTTCACTGTGCTCGCGGGCGCCGGGGGCCCGGTGGACGTGCGGCCGGACGAGCTGTTCGCGCCGTTCGAGCCGCAGCCGCCGATGAGCCCGATCGCCTCGGCGTACCAGGGCGCGATCCATCCGCTCGAGGTGCTCGATCACGGGGGGCTCGCGAGCCTGACGCCGGCCGAGCAGCCGTTCGACGTGTCGGCGATCACGGTCGCCGCGCGGTACGACGGCGTCACGCTGAAGGACCGGCTCGAGCGCGCCCCCGAGGGGCGTCGGGCGTTGCCCCGCGCTTGGGCTCGTGATCTCGAGGTGATCGGCGTGGAGTTACAACGCCAGCAGCGTGGCGCCGACGGCGCGTGGTCGAACCCGCAAGCGGTCGCCAGCGCGCCCGGCCGCCACGTCATGCTCGCCGCGGCCCAGAACGAGCAGTTCCTGCCCGGCGACATGCCCGAGCTGTTGGACATCGTGCGGGATACCCGCAGGTCGGTCGTGCAGCCCGCGTTCTATGACGTGATCGGCGACAGCGAGTCCTGGGCGCCTCCCGAGGAGGGGCTCGACCTCGTGGTGGACCCAGGCGTCGACCCGCAGAACGCGGATCGCATCGAGCGTCTGCGCCGCCAGCTGCGGACGGTCGAGCGTCGGCTGGTTGGATTCGAAGAGCGACTGGGCCGCCTGCAAGGCCAGGACGGCCGTCGCCCGCCGCCAGATCGGAATCCCGACGGTGGCGGACGCGATGGAGGTCGAGACGGCGGGCGAGGCCGCGATGGCGGGCCGCCACCACGCGACAACGCGGATCCTCGCCAACAGCAGATCCAATCGCTCGAAGAGCGCATCCAAGAGAGCCAAGACGAGATCCAGGAAATCAAAGACCAGCTCGCCGAGCTCGGCGTGGTCGAGGAGACGCCCGAAGCCGCCCTGGACGACCGCCCCGCGTATGACCCCAGTGGGCTGCCCCCGCTGCCCCCGCTGCTGGAGAACGAGAGCCTGCGGCTCTGGGCGCACGACTTGACCGGCGAGCCGGGTGCCGAGTACCGGTACAGGATCCGTCCCATCTTCAACAACCCAATGTTCGGGCAGACGCTCGCGGAGTCTCAACGCGACATGGCCGCCAGCCCGATCGCGCCGGGGCCCTGGTCTGACTGGACTGAGCCCGTAATGCTGCCCGAAATGTCGTACTACTTCGTGACCAACGCCACCCCCGCCGGTGAACTTGGGGAGGCGCGGGCGACCTTCGAGCTCTACCGGTTCTATTACGGCTCATGGCGCGCGGGACGGGCCAACATCCAGCCCGGCGACGAGCTCGCCGCCACGATCGATATCGAGCCCGGTCCCATCTTCGACCTGGAGAAGATTCGTGAGGGGCTCCAGAGGGGGCCTGATGGCGATCCGGCCCGAGATCGATTCCGCGATCGAGACGCGGATCGTCGGCGTGAACGCGATCTGGAGGGCTTCGAGCCGCCGGCCGGCGGTGGCGACGCCGACGGCACCGAAGACGAGCTGTACACGCCCGGGCCGAGCGAGCTGGTGTTTGACGTCGGTTCGGTGCTGCTGGACGTGGCGTCAGACGTGGGCTCGGAAGGTGTGCAGGTGATTCTCTACAACGCGGGTCCGATCGAGGTCCGTCGTCCGGCCGCCGAGCGGCGCTCGGATTGGTTCCAACGCTTGCAATCGTTGGTGGAATCGCGCCCAAGAGCTTCAGCCACAAGGGATTGAGGGCGTCCGCAAGCGGCGTTCTTGAAAGATGGGCGAACTTTCGAGCGGATGATGAGGTGCGCACACTTGACCGCGAAAGGACGAGGCGTACCATCCCCCCGCCTCTGAAGCTGGCCGGCCGAGCCGACCGGAACACGAAGCGAAGGGCAGCGATTCGGGCAGGTCCTGGCCGCTGCCGACCTCTTTGACAAGTTGGATTCGACGGATTCGGGTCACTTCTGCGACCGGGCACGCCTTGCTCGGGAGCTGGATCACACGTTGTTTCACGGCGGCGTGTGTGTAGATCGGAGTGGCCCGGCGGAAATCGAGAACTCGAGAATGCTGAGGAAAGCAGATAGTGAATCGTCCTCGACGCACCAGCCAGTCGTGTGAGTTTTGCCGGAGAACCGGGAAGACGGATCGCGGTGCCCGGTTGGTGCGATCGATAAGGGCGCACGGTGGATGCCTTGGCGTCGGGAGGCGATGAAGGACGTGGGAACCTGCGAAAAGTCCAGGGGAGTTGGTAACCAAGCTTTGATCCTGGAATGTCCGAATGGGGAAACCCGGCCCGTTAGGGTCATCGTACGCTGAATGAATAGGCGTGCGAAGCGAACCTGGGGAACTGAAACATCTCAGTACCCAGAGGAAAGGAAAGCAACCGCGACTCCGTAAGTAGCGGCGAGCGAAAGCGGATTAGGGTCTTTGAAGGCGATGGAATGCGCCGCCGAAGAAGGTGAAAGCCCTGTAATGACCCGTTAAGTCTTCAAGTAGGTTCGGGCTCGTGGAACCCGGATTGAATATGGGGGGTCCACCCTCCAAGACTAAGTACTACCCGACGACCGATAGCGAAACAGTAAGGCGACTGAAAGGTGACAAGCACCCCTACGAGGGGAGTGAAAGAGTACCTGAAACCGTGCGCTTACAAGCGGTCGGAGCCCTTAGGGGTGACGGCGTGCTTTTTGCCTAATGAGCCCGCGAGTTAGTCTCAGTGGCGAGCCTAAGGCCTAACGGGCCGGAGGCGGAGCGAAAGCGAGTCTGAACAGGGCGTTCAGTCGCTGGGGCTAGACGCGAAACCCGTGTGATCTACCCATGGCCAGGGTGAAGGGAGGGTAAGACCTCCTGGAGGCCCGAACCGGTTGTCGTTGAAAAGACATCGGATGAGCTGTGGGGAGGAGTCAAAGTCTAATCAAACCGGGAGATAGCTCGTTCTCGCCGAAATAACTTTAGGGTTAGCCTCGAGATGCAACTGTCGGGGGTAGAGCTACTGGATGGATGGCGGGCCCTACCCGGGTACCCCATCCAACCAAACTCCGAATACCGGCAGCCAAGCCTCGGGAGATAGACCGCGAGTGATAATATCCGCGGTCAAAAGGAGAACAATCCAGACCGCCGGCTAAGGCCCCGAATCGTCGCTTAGTTCGTAAGGAAGTCAGATTGCTATGACAGCCAGGATGTTGGCTTAGAAGCAGCCACCATTTAAAGAGTGCGTAATAGCTCACTGGTCGAGGAGTCTGGCGCCGAAAATGATCGGGAATAAGCGATGAGCCGAAGCCGCGGACGCGCAAGCGTGGTAGGCGAGCGTTCTTGTCGGCTGTGAAGCGAATCGGTAACGGTTCGTGG
>JBCAXI010000207.1:0-5370 GCA_038534175.1 Planctomycetota bacterium
CGACGCGGCAGGGCGTGGGTCTGCGCCGTGACAGCGGCGAGCCTGGCCGCGATCGCCCCCCCTTCGGCGTTCGCGCAGCCAACGAACACCGGCCCGCCCGCTGACGCCCAGCCCACGCCGCCCCAAGCGCAGTCGGCACCGGTCGAAACCCGATCAACAGGCGATGCATCGGCGGAGCACCAGCCCGGGGCCGGAGCGCCCGAGGCGGGCGGATCGCGCGAGACGCCCTCGGTCGAGACGCCCCGGCGGGTCAATCCGATCGACCGTTTGGCGGCGGTGTACCGGCGGCTCTACGTGCTCACGGAGGCCGAGACCCGACCGGACGTGCTGATCGAATTGCTCGATGACACGGTGCCTTCGTTGCGACGGCTCGGGCTCGAGCTCGCGCGACGCGAGCTGTCCAGCGGCGTGGCCCCGCCGCCCAAGGTGATCCAGCGGGCCGTGCGCCTGCTGCAAGACCTTGATGCGGGCATCCGCGCCGAGTCGGCGACGCTGATCGCCGAGGCGGGTGACGCGAACGTGGCGCCAGCGGTTGTGGCGGCGCTGGATGTCGAGGCGGATCCCACCGCGGCCGCGGCGTTGCTTCGCGCCGTCGCCCGCTGGCCCGAGCTGTGCCGAAGCGAGGCGATGTTCCGCTGGCTGTTCCAGGCGCCCGAGACCGAAGCGCCCGCGATCGCCGCGCTCTGGTCGATGGCCAAGGCCGGGCGCCTGCAGGCCGACCCGCTCCGCGGCGCGATCGCCGAGCACCTCCGACAGCGACCGTTCCCGGACTTGCCGGGCGCGGGCGTGCGGCTCTTAGCCTGGGCGGGCGAGGCCCCGGATCGAACACGCATCGAGCAACTGCTCGCCTCGGACGACGCCCGCCTGCGATTCGTCGCGGCCGAGACACTCGCCGAGCACGCGGGATTCGCGGGCCCGATCGCGACCGCGGCGGCGCAGGACGACGCGTTGATTCCCGCGGCGGTGCGAGCCGCCGAGCGGGACCGCCCCACGCCCGAGCTGCTTGCAACCATCGCGGGGCTTCCGTTCGCGACGCAGGACGAGGCCGATCGCGCCATGAACACGCTGATCGCGGCGAGTGATCCCGCCGTGCTCGTGGTCGCGGCGGAGGCGGAGATCGACCCGACGCGTCGCCTTCGGTACGCCGAGGCCGCCGCCAGTCGGACCGAGCCAGACGAGGCCTCGCCGTCCGACCTCGCCGCGCTGCACGCCAGCGCACTCGAGCTGATGGCGCGGGCCCACCTCGACCTGCAGCAGCATGAGGAGGCGTTGGCCGCGCTGGTGCGGCGCGACCCGTTCCGGGCGAGCGAGCAGGACGCCGCCGAACCGACGCGCCTCCGCACACTCATCGCGTTGGGTCGATTCGCCGACGCGATCGAGCGGACGCCCGACGCGGGCGCGTGGCTCGACGCGCTCGAAATGCTCTCACCCGACGCGCTGCCCGAAGCGATCGCGTTCTTCCAGGCCCGATTCGATGACGATCTCGACGAGGGCCAACGCGCTCGCCTGGGGGCGGTGGTCGCGACACTCCCGAGGCCATCGCCCGACAGCACCGACGAGCCACAGCCCGACGACGCCGAGACGCCCACGCCCGTGGCGCAGCCCGACGCGGGCGGATTGATCAACGCCTCGGTCGCCGTTCCGGTTGCCGATGAGTGAGCTTTAGCGGGTCAGGCGGCGCACGCGCGTCCAGACCGTGCGAACGCGCGAGCCCTCGACGGATGTCTCAACGCCCGCCGGACGCCGGGACGGCAGCGCCCCAAGCGCCTCCGTCGCAGTCGAGAATCCACCGGCCGGATCGAGACCTTGCTCGAGCCAGCGCGACCAAGCGGGGGAGAGCCGACGCACCAGCTTGCCCGCGGGAATCAGCGGGGCCTTGGCCTCGACGCCGGTGAGAAGCGCATAGGCCAGCTCAACGATCGAGCGGATCTCGTCGATCACGACGTTCGCGTCGGCATTGCCCAGGCCCGCCAGGGTCCGTGCGTAGGCGTAGTGCTCGATGAGCACGGAGCCTCGCGTGTCGACGATCGCCTGGCGTGGATCGATCGGGCCGTTGTGCAGACCGGCCTCGTGGCAGGCGTGCACCGATTCGAAGAGGTGCGTGATGGCGCGCTCGACCTCCGACGGCTCCATGCGATTCTGCGGCTTGCTCGCCGCGAGCGACGGGAGCGTCAGCACGCCGTCGTGCGTGCCCGGGTAAGGCGTGATGACCCAGGGCCGCGCGTCGGGCGTGAAGCCATACGCCTCGACCTGCAGCAGGTGCGGCTCGCGCAGGGACGCGAGCGGCTCGGTCGCCGAAACGAACCGACGCCGATCCGAGTTGTCATGGCACGCGGGGAGCACGTGCACGATGTGGCTCGACTGCTCGTCCTGGTGCAACGTGAGCCAGCGCTCTCCCAAGAGCGAATCGTCGAGGCGGCTCACAAAGCGATGGGGTTCGAGCACAGGAATGGAGCTTGCTGGTAAGTGCGTGGCGCCGCGGTGGTCCATCAATGGCCTGCCTCGGTCGTCCGGAACGCGTCAGACGGGCAGTCCCTCGCCCTGATGCGCGCCGGTGGGTCGGTCCGCCCAATTCAGAATGCCGACCCATCCACGAGGTGTCGGCGAGGGCGAATCCGTCCTAACCCTAACGGCTGCAAGCATAGCACCGCACCAGAAGTTGCGCGATATCACGCAACCACCCAATCGGGCGATTCCTAACACAATGCGCACAAAATCGCTTCCCCGAGGCGAATCGCCGTCGGGCGCATACACTGCGCGGTGCCGGGCCTGGGCCCCGGCGACGACCTCAACCGCCCAAGAACTGGACCCAACGACATGACGACCGCGACCACGCAGCCCGCCGACGCCGGCGCCGCCGCCGGCGATCCCCTCGGCCTCATCGACGTCGATCACGTCCGCTTCTACGTCGCCAACGCCAAGCAGGCGGCGTACTTCTACGCGCACACCTTCGGCTTCAGGATCGACCAGCTCGCCGACCTCACCACCGGCAGCCGCGACGAGGCCGACTATCTGCTCACGCAGGGCAACATCCGCCTGCTGCTCACCACGCCGCTGACCAAGGATCACCCGGCCTCCGAGGAGATCAAGCGTTTCGGCGATGGCGTCAAGGACATCGCGCTGACGGTGCACGACGCGACGAAAGCGTACGAGGCGGCGGTCAAGAACGGTGCCGAGAGCGCGAGCGAACCGCGGGTGATCAAGAACGACAAGGGCGCCGTCACCGTCGCGTCGATCAAGACGTACGGGCGCGTCGTGCACACGTTCGTGAGCCGCGAGGGCGACTACGCGCTGCCGAAGATCAAGCAGGGCGCCGACTTCATGCCGGTCTTTAAGAAGATCGAGAGCCCGGTCAACGACTACAACGCCAAGAACCCCTGCGGCCTCAAGTACGTGGACCACTGCGTGGGCAACGTCGAAGAGGGCAAGATGAACCACTGGGTCCAGTGGTACGAGGACGTGCTCGGCTTCAAGATGTTCAAGCACTTCGATGACGCGGACATCTCGACCGAGTACTCGGCGCTGATGTCCAAGGTCATGGCCAGCGGCAACCACCTGATCAAGATGCCCATCAACGAGCCGGCCGAGGGCAAGAAGAAGAGCCAGATCCAGGAGTACCTGGAATGGCACGACATGACGCCGGGCGTGCAGCACCTGGCGCTGCGCACGGACGACGAGCTGGCGTCGGTCGCCGAGCTGCGTCGGCGTGACGTGCACTTCCTGAACCTGCCCGACACGTACTACGAGGCGGTGTGGAAGCGCGTGAACAAGGTGCTGACGGAGAACGGGCACGAGGTCGTGCGCGAGGACCACGACAAGATCAAGGAGCTGGGCATCCTGGTGGACGCCGACGACGAGGGGTACCTGCTGCAGCTGTTCACCAAGCCGCTGCAGGACCGCCCGACGCTGTTCTTCGAGATCATCTGCCGCCGCGGGTCGCAGAGCTTCGGCAAGGGGAACTTCAAGGCGCTGTTCGAGGCGTTGGAGCTGGAGCAGGAGCGGCGGGGGAATTTGTGAGTGCCCGCCCGCTACACGTGTTTTCCGCGAACCAAGCCACCTCTTGGCTTCGTGAACGTGATTGCCGGAGCTTTTGAGAAGGTCGATAACGCTATCGGAGCAGCATCATCCCAAAAGCGGTTCGGCAGTGATCATGTCTTGGGAGAACTAGCTCCCGTGTTACTGACACTCGGTTTCGAAGTTGAGCAAGGCAAGAGCCGAGCTGATCGCATTGATCGCCCTGTGTTCTTTGGCGAAGGGGGCGAGCCTTCGCTCAACTATCAGATTGATGCGTTCCATCCCATATGGTCATGCGGGCTTGAGATTGAAGCCGGAAGAGGCTTTATGGGAAACGCCTTCTATCGCGATCTGATCCAAGCCATGGTCATGGTTCAGGTCGATCACCTTTGCATCGCGCTATTGAACCGGTATGAGTACGCGAATACACATAGCAACGACTATGACAAGGCCATCGGGGTTGCCGACACATTGTTTGCCCATGATCGCATACGAGTTCCATTTGGATTGACTGTGCTGGGCTACGGCCCGCTCTAAAATACCTGCCATCGCTCCGCTCGCCCCCTCACCCCGGCCCTCTCCCCCGAGGGGAGAGGGAGGAAGAGACTCGTTGCTTGGAGTGGTTGAGGATTGTTCGGAGGATGACGTCGGTGTCTTTGGACACTTGCAAGGCGCTGAAGCGCATCACCTCGCAGGCCTCTTGGCGTAGCCACGCGTCACGGCGTGCGTCTTGGTCACGGCGTTGCTCGTGGTAACGGCCGTCGATCTCGATGATGAGCTTGGCTTCGGCGCAGAACAAGTCCGCGACGTACGGCCCGATCGGATGCTGGCGGCGGAACTTGAGGCCGCCGAGTTGACGGTTGCGAAGATGAGACCACAGCACGCCCTCGGGCGGCGTTTGGTCGTGCCGCAGTCGGCGTGCGTGCTCGGCTGAGTCTCCGCCCATCGGCAGCCAGCGTACGACAACACAACTCCGGCTCCCTCTCCCCTTGGGGGAGAGGGCTGGGGTGAGGGGTCTCCGTCTTCTACCTCCCCTACTTCTTCTTGATGCGAGGGGACCAAAAAGCGGAGAAGGGGTAGACCCCAAACCTCGATCCGCTCTCTCAAGGGGAGGGATGGAGTAAGCCCCAGTGCGATAGCCTGACTCCATGAACGCCATCCAAAAGCTCCGCAGCCTGCACGACGAGATCGCCGCCGCCGAGAGTGGGCTCAAGATCGTCGACGCGTGGGCGCTCGCCGAGCGGCTCGCGTTGCGTCAGCCGGTGAACCTCACCGAGGCCGAGCGGGTGTTCAAAGAGAAGGACCTCGCGGGGCTGGATGGATTGATCGCCAAGCTCGAGAGGCCACCAAAGAAGG
>JBCAXI010000208.1:0-5361 GCA_038534175.1 Planctomycetota bacterium
TCCCAGCTCGTCGCCGCGGGAGTCGCCTACCCATGAACGGCACAACACCCGTTGGGCGTACGCGTGAGGAGATGGCCAAGCGTGTGGCCCAAGACATCCCCGATGGCGCGTACGTCAATCTTGGCATCGGCATCCCCGAGCTGTGCGCCCGCTTCGTGCCCGAAGGCCGCGAGGTCATCTACCACACAGAAAACGGTCTGCTCGGCATGGGCCCGTCACCCTCAGAGGGCGAGGGTGATCCCGAGCTGATCAACGCTGGCAAGCGCCAGGTCACCGCCGTGCCCGGCGCGGCGTACTTCCACCACGCCGACAGCTTCGCGATGATCCGCGGCGGTCACATCGACCTTTGCGTGCTCGGCGCCCTCCAGGTCGCGAGCAACGGCGACCTCGCCAATTGGTCGACTGGCGAGCCAGGCGCCATCCCGGCGGTCGGCGGCGCCATGGACCTCGTCGCGGGTGTCAAGTCCGTGTACGTGATCACCCAGCACCGCACCAAGACCGGCGCGCCCAAGCTGGTCGAGTCGTGCACGTACCCGCTCACCGGCCGCGGCGTGGTGCATCGCGTGTACACCGACCTCGCAGTCGTAGACATCACACCCAATGGCTTCCAACTCGTGGAGCTCAGCCCGGGCGTGGACCTCGACACAGTGCGGACGCACACCAGCGCCGAGCTGATCCCCATCCGCGAGCCCGCGACGACCCAGCAAGCTTTGACATGAGTTCCGACACGACCACCACCCAGAGCGCCGAGCTGTTCGAGCGTGCCCAGCGAGTCTTGCCCGGAGGTGTGAGCCGGAACACGGTGCTGCGCGCGCCCTATCCGGCGTACGCCGCCCACGGGCGGGGCTGCCACATCACCGATCTCGACGGCGTCACCCGCCTCGACTGCTCGAACAACATGTGCTCGCTCATCCACGGGCACGCCGATCCCGATGTCACCGCCGCGGTCGCCGAGCAGCTCACGCTCGGCACGGCATTCATGATGGCGACCGAGTCGGAGGTCCGCTACGCCGAGCACCTTTGTGCACGATGCTCGTCGTTCGAGAAGCTCCGCTTCGTGAACTCCGGCACCGAGGCGCTCATGGTGGCGCTCAAGGCCGCCCGCGCTTTCACCGGGCGCGCCATGGTTGCCAAGATCGAGGGCGCCTATCACGGCGGGTACGACTACGCCGAGGTCAGCCAAGCGCCCAAGCCCGAGACATGGGGCGACGTCGATCGCCCCAACAGCGTCCCGCTCGTGCATGGCACGCCACCCTCGGCGCTCGGAGACGTGGTCGTTCTGCCGTTTAATGACATCGACCGCGCGATCGCCCGTCTCGATGAGCACGCGGGCGAGCTGGCCTGCGTCCTGATGGACCTCATGCCCCATCGCGTCGGACTGAACCCGGTCGACCCCGAGTTCGTCGGCGCCATACGAGACTGGGCCGATCGCCACGGCGTGCTGCTCGTGCTCGACGAGGTCATCACGTTCCGCTCCGAGCTCGGCGGGCTGCAATCCCGCTACGACATCCGTCCGGATCTGACCGCGATCGGCAAGCTGATCGGCGGCGGCTTCCCCGTCGGCGCCGTCGCCGGTCGCGCCGACGTGATGGATCTGATGAACCCCAAGGGCGACCGCTTTCTTTTCCCGCACTCGGGCACGTTCTCGGCCAATCCGATGAGCATGACCGCGGGCCTCGTCGCGATGGAGAAGTTCGACGCCCCAGCCGTAGAGCGGCTCAACACCCTCGCCGACCGGGCGATCCGCGGCATCACCAGCGCGATCAAAGATACCGGCGTCACCGCGTGCGTCACGGGAACCGGCTCGATGTTCCGCGTCCACATGAAGCCGACGGTGCCGCGCAACTTCCGCGAGGCGTTTCTCTCGCCCGAGGAGAACGAGCGGCTCAAGCTCTTGCTTGATCACCTCTTCGACGACGGCTTCGTGATGATCAACACGTGCACCGCCGCCCTCTCCACCCCGATGGGTGAGGACGACATCGACGCGCTCGTCGCCTCGCTGCGACGGGGCTTCGAGATGCTCGTCGCCCGCGCTTAGGCTCGCTCGAAGACGACAGCCAATCCCTGGCCCACGCCCACGCACAGCGTGGCGAGACCGTGCCGCACGTCGCGGCGGCGCATCTCATGGACGAGCGTGGTCGCGATGCGGGCGCCGCTGCACCCGAGCGGGTGTCCGATCGCGATGGCGCCACCGTTCACGTTGACTCTCGAAACATCGAGACCCAACCCACGCACGCACGCGAGCGACTGCGCCGCGAAAGCCTCATTGAGCTCGACAAGGCCAATGTCGCGTAGCTCCAACCCGGACCTCGCCATCGCTTTGCGCACGGCGGGCACGGGGCCGACACCCATGAACGCGGGATCAACTCCGGCCGACGCGGCCGCGCCAACGTACGCCAACGGCTCATGTCCCATGGCCTCGGCGAGGGATGCTTCGATCAGCAGCAACGCCGCGGCGCCATCGTTCACGCCGGACGAGTTGCCGGCGGTGACGGTTCCATCCGCGTCATCGTTAAAGGCGGGGCGTAGTTTGGCGAGCTTCTCGATCGTCGTGTCGGGCCGCGGGTGCTCGTCCACGTCGAAGACGACGGGGTCGCCTCTTCGCTGCGGGACCTCGACGGGGATGAGCTCTTCGGCGAAGCGCCCCGCGTCGTGGGCCGCGGCCCACCTTCGCTGGCTGGTGAGCGCAAACGCGTCCTGATCCTCACGCGAGACGCCATGCTTTCGCGCGACGTTCTCCGCGGTCTCGCCCATGGAAAAGGGGTGATGCAACGCGCTGAGCCGGGGATTCACGAATCGCCACCCGATCGAGGTGTCGTGCATTTCCTGCGTTCGTCCGTACGCGGACTCGGCCTTGCTGAGCACCAACGGCGCCCGGCTCATGGACTCGACGCCGCCGGCGATGAAGACGTCGCCGTGGTCAGCCTCGATCAGGCGCGCCGCGATGTGGACCGCCTCTAGGCCCGAGGCGCACAATCGATTCACCGTTGAGCCTGGAACGGTCTCTGGCAGGCCCGCGAGCAGCGCGCCCATGCGTGCGACGTTGCGGTTGTCCTCCCCCGCCTGGTTGGCAGCGCCGAGGTACACGTCGTCGATCAACGATGGATCAAGGCCGGAGCGATCGATGACCGCTCGGATCGCGTGTGCCGCGAGGTCATCGGGCCGTACTGATGCGAGGGCGCCGCCGTACCGCCCGATCGGCGTGCGTAGGGCGGCGATGATGGCGGCGCGTCTCGGCACGCGGGCAGTCTATCCGTAGAGGCTCTCGAGATCGGGCTCGTCGGACTCCGACTCGGGCGGCGCCGACAGAAGGACCGCTCCGCCGCCGACCACGATGAGCATGATCGCGTCCGCTACGAGGCAACGGATAAGCCTGCGATTGCGCCCGCCGCGCACCGCCCGCTCTCCGGAACCCCACAGCAGCGCCCCCGGCAGCGCGATGAGTGGGATGAGCAGCGCGACGCCGAGCCCCGTGTGCGGGCGAGGCGTGGGTGCGGTCGTGTAGCCCAGCAGGACGATGCTCAGCAGGCACGCCGCCAGCACGTGGGCGCCGACCGGCGCGAGCGTGAAGGAGCGATTCAGGAGCGCAACGAGAAAGACGAAGCCGAGCCACGCGGAGACGACTCCGCCCATCTGCCCGAGCGACGCCACGCCCGCGCGGGTGACGACGAGCGCGAGGGCCGTGGCCGCGAAGCTGAGCACGAGCGGCAGCAGCGGGCCGGGCCGACGCACGCAGGTCCACACCAGCCCGAGCCACGCGCCTGCGACACCGAGGGTCCAGGCGGCGGTCCATACCGCGACCCAGGCACCCTCCCAACGCCCCGGCTGGCGCCGATGCTCGGTGAGCATCCACGTCAGCAGAAACGAGCCCAGCAGCACGACCGCCGGAAGCGCGATCGCTCGCCATCGGCCGCTCGCCATCGCAAGTCCCGCGACCACGATCCCAAGCACCGGCGCCCAGACGATGCGTCGGGTGGTGTCCACGGGCCACAGGCCGTGGAAGCCCTGCGCGATCAGCCAGGACGCGACGAAGGCGCCGCCGAGCGTCACGCCGGCGAGCCATGGCCAAGGGGCCATCGGCTGCCGCTCGCCGCCCACGCGCCGCCATGGCCGCCAGAGCAGCGAGAAGAGGATCGCCGCCGCGAGCGCGGGCCCAACCACAGAGCGCAGCGTTTCTTGCAGTTGCGGGTCAAGCACGAGGAGTCGACGCCCTTACTGGGCAATGCCCTCGACCGCGATGACGAGCTTGACCTCATCGCCGAGGGTGTCCGGCGAGTACGTGATGCCGAACTCGGAACGCGAGATCGTGACCTCGGTCTCCCAGCCGCTGCGGTAGCCGAACCGAGGACCCTGGTCCCCCTCGCCGGTCCAAGTGGCGGTGAACTCAATGGGCTTGGTCACGCCGCGAATCGTCATGTCGCCCTTGACGGCGAACTCGTCGTCGCCGGCCTTGGAGATCGATGTGGACTCAAAGGTCGCGTTGGGGAATTGCTGCGTGTTGAAGAAGTCGGGGCTGCGGAGGTGTCGGTCGCGACCGTCATGGTTCGAGTCGACCGTTTCGACGTCAATCCAGATCTCGATCGACGAGGACGCCAGATCGTTCGGGTCCACCGTGTACGAGCCGGTGACCCGGTTGAACCGTCCCCAGAAATTCGCCACGTTGAGGTGCTTGACGCGGAAGAGCACGCTCGTGTGCCCCGCGTCGACCTGGTAGCTGCGTCTCTCGGCCGCGGAGAGGGTGGCCCCCGAGACTGAAGCTGCGGACGCGGCAACGGCGGGGATCGCGACGGGTGCCTCCCGGGCCGAGCTCCATGCCGCGGCAGCGCCGAGGACCAGAGCGGCGCCGATGCCGGGGAGCGCAAATCGAGCAGATTTCATGACATGGATCTCCAGAAGGCGGTGGGTCGTGTGCGGGCCGGACGTCCGAGCGCCTCTCAACATCGCTGCCACGACGTCTATTCGCGTGAACGCCGAGTCTACGCGTTGTCGCGACGCGAACCATCGGCGTAGTGTCCGCCGCCCCGATGAAGGGCGTTTCTCCGTCCACCCGAACCCGCCCGTCCGGAGACCATGATGGCTCGCACCGCTTCCACGATGCTTCTTGAGTTCGGCGACCGAGCGCCCGAGTTCGCGCTGCCCAACGTCGACGGCTCGACCGTCTCGCTCTCCGACTTCGCCGGCAAGCCAGCGCTCGTCGTTATGTTCATCTGCAACCATTGCCCGTTCGTCAAGCACATCCGCGATGAGCTCGCCTCGTTCGGGCGCGACGCGCAGGCCAAGGGCGTCGGCGTCATCGCGATCATGTCCAACGAGATCGAGAACTACCCCGACGACGCGCCAGACAAAATGCGGACCGAGGCC
>JBCAXI010000209.1:0-5347 GCA_038534175.1 Planctomycetota bacterium
TGATGGGCGAGGTCTTTGCCCGCGAGGCCGACTTTCTGTCGATCGGCACCAACGACCTGGTGCAGTACACCCTGGCGGTCGATCGGACGAATGAGCGAGTGAGCGACCTGTTCCAGCCGATGCATCCGGCGGTGATCCGCCTGATCCGAGATACGGCCCGAGGGGCGAGGCGCCACGGGACGCCGCTGTCATGCTGTGGGGAGGCCGCGTCGGACACCGAGATGGCTCTGCTGATGCTGGGGTTAGGGGTGCGTACACTGTCGGTGTCCGGAACGAGCGTGCCGCAGCTGAAACGGCTGATCCGCTCGGTGGACATGTCCGCCTGCGAGCGGCTGGCCAAGAAGGCCATCTCGTTCGATTCCGAGGCCGAGGTCGCCGCGTATCTGCGGAGCCGGGTCAGGAAGATCGTGCCGGAGGCCGCGTCGGAACGTCCCGACGGGCTGTGAGAGGGTCGGGACCGCTCGAGGGCGGGCCCGCCGTTGCACCCTCCGGAAATAGACATCACGGCGGCCCCATCGCGGGCTCGCCGAAGACGGACCTCCCCTGTCCGTCGCGTCGGCCTTCGGGTCGATGCGATTCGGACGGAGCGTTGAGCCGCGGACGCGCCTTTCGCGCCGGACCGGCTCCGCACACGGTCGCCCGCTCCACTGACTGGAGCGGGCTTCCAGGACCGACGCGCCTCGTGCGCGTGGGCGACGCCGGGAGGGCTCCGCGATCGGTGGATCCGCGTGGGACCGCATCTGAGCGGAACCGAGCCGTGCGCACGAACAACGAGCATCGACGAGACGACCGGACCGAGCGTCCGGGCGTGGCCGTCGCGCGCCGGCTTTCAGACATCAAGGACATCTCATCATGAGCCCCAGCACCGAGCACGAGACACGGATGCTCGTCAACTACACCCCGGGCGAGGCCTGTCGCGTCGCGATCGAGGAGAACGGCAAGCTGCACGAGCTGCACGCCGAGCACATGACCGCGGTCAGCCGCGTCGGGAACATCTACGTCGGACGCGTGCACAACGTCGAGGAGTCGATCCAGGCCGCGTTCGTGGACTTCGGCATCGGGATCAACGGCTTCCTGCACGTCTCGGACGTGCACCCGCGCTACTTCCCCGGCGACGACGACGCGACCGAGCGCGTGGGCAAGAAGACGCCCCGGCGCGAGCGTCCGCCGATCCAGCGGTCCTTCAAGCGCGGGCAGGAGGTCATCGTGCAGGTGCTCAAGGAGGGCGTGGGCAGCAAGGGCCCGACGCTCACGAGCTACCTGAGCATCCCCGGGCGCTATCTGGTGATGATGCCCAACATGGACAAGGTCGGCGTGAGCCGCAACGTGGAGGACGAGGACGAGCGTCGCAGAATGCGCAAGATCCTCGACGCGCTGGATCTGCCCAAGGAGTTCGGATTCATCCTGCGGACCGCGGGCTTCGAGCGCACCAAGACCGAGCTGAAGCGCGACCTGTCGTACCTGCAGCGTTTGTGGAAGGACATGGAGGCCCGCCGAAAGAAGGGCAAGAAACCACGCCTGCTCTACTCCGAGTCGGACCTGTTGCTGCGCTCGCTGCGTGACCACCTTGGCACGGAGACCAAGGAGGTCGTGATCGACTCGGAGCTGGCGATCCGGCGCGCCGCGCGGTTCATGAAGATCGTCGCGCCTCGATCGACGGCCAAGCTGAAGCGCTACACCGGCTCGGCGCCGATCTTCCACGCGTTCGGCATCGAGCCGCAGATCGATGAGATGCACGCGCGCGAGGTCCCGCTCCCCTCGGGCGGGCGCCTGGTGATCGACGAGACCGAGGCGCTGGTCGCGATCGACGTGAACTCCGGGCGCTCGCGCTCGGCGCGCGACGCGGAGACCAACGCGTACAAGACCAACATGGAGGCGGCCGACGAGATCTGCCGCCAGCTGCGCCTGCGCGACCTCGGCGGGCTGGTCATCAACGACCTGATCGACATGCGCGACAAAAAGCACCGCAAGTCGGTCGAGCAGCGGTTCAAGGACCTGCTCAAGAACGACCGCGCCAAGAGCACGATCCTGCCCATCAGCGAGTTCGGCATCCTCGAGATGACGCGGCAGCGCATGCGCGGCAGCCACGAGCAGCAGCACTTCGCGCCCTGCCCGCTCTGCCACGAGCGCGGGCTGATCCAGAAGCCGCCATCGGTCGCGGCCCAGGCGCTGCGCGATGTCGAGGCGCTGCTGCAGCACAGCAAGATCGAGCGCGTCGAGCTGGTCGTCTCGGCCCGGGTCGCGGGGGATCTCTTGAGCGCCCGCCGACGCACCATCGGACGCATCGAGCGCGACACCGGCAAGCGCATCGATGTGCGCATCAGCGACGCGATCTCGATCGATCGCTTCGCGCTGTACGCGTACGACGGCTCGGGCTCGGACGTCGAGCTCGAGCGCCTCGGCAGGCAGCGGTTCGATCGGAGCGTGGTGGACTGGAAGGAAGCCGCGGCCGACGGGGAGGACTGGGCCCAGGACCTGGGCCTGGAGGCGGAGGAGGCCGAGCAGGCGGCGATCGAGGGCGAGACGCTCGAGGAAGAGCTGCAGCCGTTCGAGAAGGACGCCGACGAGCCCGCGCCGCGCATGGACGACGACGACGAGGACGAGGAGGGCGCCCCGCGGAAGAAGCGTCGCCGACGCGGACGCCGGCGCGGGCGTGGTCGCGGCCGCTCGGAGGACGACGCGGGTGTCGACGAGTCGGGCGAGGCCGAGTCGCAAGCCGAGCGCGACACCGGTCGCGACTCGGATGAGGACACCGAGGCGAGCGACGAAGAGGCCAGAGACGATGAGACCAGGGACGACGATGGCGAGCCGAGGAAGAAGCGTCGCCGCCGACGCGGGCGCCGACGCGGGCGTGGTCGCGGCGAGGGTGAAGAAGGACAGGACCGCGAGGAGGTGCCGATGTCCGACGCCGACGAGGCGGACGACGGAGACGCCGATGACGAGGCCGTCGACGAGGTCGGCGAGCACGACGACACGCCCCGCGCCGCCCGAGGCCGAAAGAAGACGCGCCGCGGACGGAGCAGAAAGGCCACGCCCGACGCCGACGACCAGCCCGCTGAGGCGGCGGCGGATGACGATGAGGCCGAGCATGAGGCCGTCGATGAGGTCGACGACGCGTCGGAAGGCGAGTCGGTGTCCGACGAGAAGCCCAAGTCGCGTCGGCGTGGTCGGCGCGGGCGTGGCGGACGCGGGCGTTCGGGCCGATCGGGCTCGGACGATGCCGATGCCGATGCCGATGCCGATCGGTCGTCCGACGACCGGCCCCGTGAACGGTCGGATGGACGAGGCGATGATCGGGGCAAGGCAGGGGGCAGGGCTGAGGGCAAGGCTCCGTCCGAGCGTTCGTCCAGAAGCCGACGCGGCTCGAAGACCGAGGCCGTCGCGACGGCCGAGCCCAAACCCAACGAGAGCAAGCCCAGCGAGGGCGGTGCCGGCAACGGGTCGGCCAAGCCGGTCGTCAAAAAGCCCGCTGCTAAAAAGAAAGTCCGGGCGCTCTACGGCCGAGGACGACGCAAGCTCGGTCCGGGCGACTGAGCGATCGCAGACGAGCGACCGCGCGGTGCGCGCGCGGCGGCGGACTCGCAGCGTGGTGGGTCTTCACGCCGCGAGCCCGCTTGGCCGCATGGGGCCAACGACCGGAGGCCCCGTGAGGATGGGTCTGTGAGCGGCCTGATCGGACGCCGGAGAAGCGCGTCCGATCGGGCGATCGGTCAGTGGAGGTTGTCAGCGAGCTCCTCGATCGCGTCGGTGAGCGCGTCGAGGCGATCGTTGAGCTCATCGAGTCGGTCGGTGAGCTCGTCGAGACGGTCCTCCATGGAGTCGTCCATCTCGCTCATCTGCTCCTCGAACATCTCGAGGAGCTCCTCGTTGTTGTTGTTCATGAAGGCGAGCGGGCGGTTGCCCTCACGCTCGAAGACGAAGCCGCCGCGGGGCGCGGCGAGCGCAAGGCCCTGGGCGGACTGACGCTGGGCAAGCGCGAGGGCCCGCTCGATCTCAGCGCGAACGTCCTGGCCCATGCGGGCCTCGTCCATCGCTCGGCGGGCCTCGTCGAGGGCGCGCTCGATCTCCATGCGGGCCTGGGCTTGCGGGAACTTCTTGTCGTCGTCGTAGATGACGCGTCCCTTGACCGGCGCCTTGCCGTCGGGCCCGACGAGGCTGAGCGTGTAGGACTTGGGCTCTCCGCGACGAAGGACCTTGACCTGGATCTCGTCGCCGGGCCCGCGCTTGGAGAGCTCGGCGCGGATCGAACGCTCCGAGCCATCCTTCGAGCCGCCGAGGGAGACGATCACGTCGTTCTCCTTCAAGCCGGCCATGGCGGCGGGGAACTTCTTGTCGAGGCCGGTGATGACCACCGCCTTGTTCGGCTCGATACCGAGCTGGTAGGCGAGCGCGTCGCCCGGCTCGGAGAACGTGATGCCGATGCGCACCGGCCCGCGACGGGTCGTGCGGAGCCCCTCGACCACGCGTCGCTCGTCCTTCTGGTCCTGCGCCAGCTCGAAGAAGTCGCCGCCGTCCTTGAAGACCATGACATTGTCGGCTTGCACGCCGGGCAGGCGACCGGTGTTGAAGACGTCGGTCACATCGCCGTGCTTGTCGGTGATGACGATCTTGCCGTTCTCGTCGAAGGAGACGCGGTCGGCGTTGAGCTTGTTGCCGTTCAGCCAAGCGACGATGTCGCCGTCGGCGATCTTGATCTTGATCTTCCGGTTGTCGTCGGCCTTCTCGATGATCTGCACGGTCTTCTGGTGGTTGTCGTTGACCCAGCTCTGGCCCCAGTTGTTCTCGGCGGTGTGCGGCTCATCGCCCGGGTGCCAGCTGACACGCTCGACGACAAAGGGCGCGACCGGGGCCACACTGGGGACCGGCGCGACGGGGGCGATGACGGGCGTCGGGGCGGTGGGCGCGACCGGCGCGGAGTTCGGGCAGCTCTTGGGGCAGGCCACGGCGCCGGCGGTGAGCACCGAGCCCGCGGCGATGGCGAGCGCCGTGGGCGCCGCGATGGACACGCCCGGCACGAACTTAGAAATGATCAGACTCAACGGGTGCATGCTTCGATCCTCTCCGGGCCTGATGGACCCGATGTGCTGTCGGAGCCGCCCTCGGGATTGGCGGCTCGGAGCGTGATGCTCAATCCGGAGTTGCACGCCGAGCGGCGTTGGGAACCGGTGTCTCCCACGCTCAGTTAGATGCGCCGCTCCGTCTGACCCGTCGCGGTTTTATTTCCGATCGGGCGCGATCTTCGACATATGCCGATCGCAACGTTTAGAACGCGACTGTTAGAAGGTCCCCGAGCCCAGCTTGGTTTCGCGCACCGAGATCGGCACACGCACCGAGCGGCCCAGCTCGT